>JACRIB010000052.1 GCA_016235895.1 Candidatus Peregrinibacteria bacterium
AAATTGGATGAAAGTGTTAACGTGGTAAGTCATAATGTTTTGGGCTTGGATCGTCTCAATGTTGATTTGATTGTTAACGAGTCTTTGAAGACCGAGGTCAAGACGCCAAATTCTTCAGGCACTGTGCCGGAAGTTTCAAGAACTCCCGAGCAAAAAGTGGTTGCTGTGAATCTGGACAAATTATCTCAAGGTCAGAAATTGAACGTGTATGAACAGAAGCAGGTGGAAGATGCTGTACAGAAACAAGTTGAAAAATCCATGACGGAGCAATTGCAACAAGCCCTTGTTCAGCCTGTGGTGCCTACTCCCGGCGAAATTTCCGGCGGCGGTTCCGGTGGTGGCGGTGCGACGATTGTGCCGCGAGCTCCGGTTTCCATTCCAATTACACTTGCGAACGGGCGTAAAATTGAATTGAAAAAGGTACCAAAATTTAAGGTAACGCTTGATACGAAAAAAGCTGTTGATTTACAGAATATTGCGGATGCGAATAGTGAGGATGTGGTCGTGGTCACGCCATCAACCGTTATTAATGATAATAATGTTTCCGCTTTATTGAGCGTGCAGAATGGTGGTCAAATCGGTGATCCCTTGGCTGATGAAAAAATATTTTTTGCAGGTGTTGCCGGTTTGGCAAGCAAGGCAACCAAGATCGAGGATCTGAAGCCGGATGTGCCAAAAATAACCAATTTGGTTCCGGGTATGCGTTTGGCGCCTAAATTTATGATAGGCTTGGCCGGACCGGAAGCTGCCGAAAAGCTTTCCGTTTTTGCCGTTGATAAGGGTGTTTCAAAAGATCCAAATTCCTGGAAGGTCTATAAGCTGGAAAAATATCAGCTTGATGAAAAATTTAAAAACGCGGTAGAAGTTGATCTTTCAGGCAAGATGGATGCCGAAGTAAAAAATTTCACTTTAGTTGTTCAGGACGAAAATGGCAAAGGATCCGCTACCGACGTAATTCTAAACAAGAATATCGAAATGAAATTGAATGATTTGACTTTGCAAAATGAAGATCAAATTACGGTTCGTGGTTATGCCGAACCGGGCAGTTTGGTTTTTGTGAACTGGAAAAGTGTGCTCAAGACTTCCACCGTTATCGCCGATGCTTCACAGGGTTATTTTGAAGTCCAGGTGCCAAAGGGTTTGGAAAAGGGTGATCACACCGCCTACACTTACAGTTACAATCCGTCAAAGAGAATGGCCAGCAGCTTTGCTAAAGTTTTATTTAGCAAATTCTTTTAAGGATAAGCTGCGCGCTCGCACCGTGTGCTCGCTAATTCTAAAAACAAATTCTTATAAAAACTCTTGACGGCCCGATTTAGCACTCTATAATAGAGGGTGCTAATTTTTTTATTTTTAACTTTAAAAATATGTCGAAGATTGTTCCAACAAATGACCATTTGGTGGTCGAAGCCATCGAGGAAAGCACGGTTTCCGCCAGTGGTATCATTATTCCCGATACCGCTTCCAAGGAAAAGCCGATGAAAGGCAAAGTTTTGGCTGTGGGCCCGGGTAAATTGACTGATGATGGTAAGCGTTTGCCGATGGATATTAAGGAAGGAGACATGGTTTTATTTTCCAAATATGGTCCGACGGAGGTGAAAGTGGATGGTAAGGAGCTTTTGATTCTTGCTGCGAGTGATGTGTATGCTAAATTGGCTTAATTTATTCTTTAATTTTAAAAAATATATGGCAAAGCAAATGATATTCGGTGATGAGGCTCGTCAAAAGCTTCTCGTCGGCGTGGAAAAACTCGCACGAACGGTAAAAATTACCCTTGGCCCTAAGGGGCGCAATGTGGTTTTGGATAAAAAATATGGTGGACCTTTGATTACCAATGATGGCGTGACCATTGCCAAGGAAGTGGAATTGCCGGATCAGTTTGAAAATATGGGCGCGCAAATGGTGAAGGAAGTGGCAACTAAGACCAATGAAGTGGCCGGAGATGGTACTACGACGGCTGTTTTGCTGGCGGAAGCCATTATCAAGGAGGGTCTCCGAAATCTTACTGCCGGCGCCAATCCGATGCAGCTCAAGGCTGGTATTGAAAAGGCGATAAAGGCCGTGAAGCATGCGCTGGAAGAAATGGCCGTGCAAGTGGGTGATAGTAAAGAAAAAATTGCTCAGGTAGCGGCGATTTCCGCGCAGAATGAAGAGGTTGGTGCGCTGATTGCGGAAATTATGGAAATGGTGGGAACGGATGGTGTGATCAAGGTGGAAGAATCTCAGGCCATGGGTCTCGACAAAGAAGTCGTTGAGGGCATGCAGTTCGATAATGGTTATATTTCCGCTTATTTTATTACCGATCCGACTAGGATGGAGGCGGTTTATGACGATGCTAAAATCCTTATCACTGATAAAAAAATTAGTTCGGTTCAGGAGCTCTTGCCGCTGCTGGAAAAGGTCGCTCAAAGCGGTCGTAAAGAATTGGTTATTATTGCCGAGGATTTGGATGGTGAGGCTCTGGCTACTTTGGTTTTGAATAAACTCCGTGGCGTGTTTAGTGTGCTTGCCGTGAAGGCGCCTGGTTTTGGCGATCGTCGCAAGGACATGCTCAAGGACATCGCTATTTTGACCGGTGGTACGGTTATTACGGAGGAGATTGGCCTTAAATTGGAGAGTGCCGAATTGGAGCATCTCGGTGAGGCCCGCAAAGTGATTGCGGATAAAGATAACACCACGATTATTGATGGCAAAGGTAGTAAAAAAGAAATCAAAAACCGTGTGGAGGAATTGAAAAATATGGTGGAAAAGAGTGATTCCGAGTTTGATAAGGAAAAACTGAAGGAGCGTTTGGCGAAACTTGGTGGCGGTGTCGGCGTGATCAAAGTGGGTGCGGCCAGCGAGCTCGAATTAAAAGAAAGAAAATTGCGTATTGAAGATGCCTTGAATGCCACTCGTGCGGCGGTGGAAGAAGGAATTGTTTCGGGTGGTGGAGTGGCTTTGCTCCTCTGCCTTAAGGCGCTTGAGCATTTGAAGGCCGAAGATGCCGATGAGGCCACAGGTATTAAGATTATCAAGAGTGTTTTGAGTGCGCCTTTGATTCAGATAGCCAAAAATGCCGGTAAGGATGGTGCGGTGGTAGTGGATAAGGTTTTGAATGCCAAGGCCGGTGTGGGCTATGACGCGGCTAAAGACGAATATGTTGATATGATTGATGCTGGAATAATTGATCCAAAAATGGTGGTGCGCAGTGCCATTGAGAACGCGGCCAGCGTGGCGGCGATTTTTCTTACCATGGATAGCGCGGTCTGCGACATTCCTGAAGAGAAAAAAGAGGGTGCGGGCGGAGGTGGAGGACATATGCACGGCATGGAGGGTATGATGTAGGACAATAATTCGGGGATAAATCTATCTCTATGGAAGCTCAAAAGCCACAAGAAAAACAGCCGGAAATACCGTTTTTGAAGTTCAGTTTTGGGCAGTTTTTGGGTGAGGCGGATAAGGCCAAGAAGGATCCGGAATTGCCTAAGAAAGTTGCCGTCAAAAAGCCTGTCGATAAGTCAAAAAATCCTGAAGTTCCAGAAGAATCGGAATTAAAGAGAATGGCAAATAATTTGGCGCACACGGCGAAAAAAGTTGAGGTAAAAACGGATCCGAAAGATACCGCTAAAAATACCGTAAAAATCAATCTGGATTTGGCTAAATTCAAGGATTTGCCGAATGGTCAATTAACAGATGTTTTAACACCTGATGTAAAAGCCTGTAATTTGAAAATTTATGAGACTGATGCCAAGGGTGCGAGGCAGGTAAAAGATGAAAGAGTGGTTTTCAGGGGTATGGAAGATGGCAAAATTAATTATTTTTTTAAGGATAAAAGTGGAAAAAATGTTCCGGTTAGTTTGCCTTTGAACGGGGAAGCGGAATTGACTATAAATCCCGACCAGCTTAAGCATAAATCCCGAGCGGAAGTGTTGGATTTAATGAAAGAAGAGTTGGTTAGGACCAGTAAAAAAGCGCTCGGCAGGCATGTGGATGATTTGGCCGGGTCTTTGGTTGTAGCGCCAAAAGGGAAGAGAGCTGGAGGTCGTGTTGCGGAGACTTCTGCTTATAATCCCGGTGGGCGAGATGCTGTTGAAGGATCATCTGAAAAAGCCCCCGCCTACAATGGTGAAACTTTAAGATCCGGTGATCGTATTTTGAAATATCCTATCAGTCCTAAGGCCATTGCAATCATTAAATCATTTAGTCCAAATGATAAATTTGTCGGTTTTAGGGATGCGTATAGTGGAAGAAATGTTAATTTGAGAGAGACTACTTATCAATGTTTGGAATTGGCCCGTCAATTCGCGCAAGCTGATGGTTATGACATCACGGTAAATTCAGGTTATAGAAATGTATCTTCTCAAAAAGCGGCCTTTGGCCGTTCCGACCGGTCAGGAAAAATGGTTGCCGCGCCAGGTAAATCTTGGCATCATTCCGGTGCGGCCGCGGATTGTTTTTTAGTTAAAAAGGATGATCCGAGTGGAAGAAGAATTAATACCGCCGATGGTAAAGCCAGATTGGAATCCTATATGAATAAGGCCGGTTTTGTCCGTTATAAAGTCGAATATTGGCATTTTGAAGTAGGCTCTCCGGATTGGACCAGAATTATGGCTCAAGCCGGCGCATTGTCATCGGAATATGCCGATAGGGGTCAGCACTATGATCGTCTTCAGGTTTAGAATCCGCGGCTTCTGAAGCAGGCATCACGTTCCGGTTCAGAGCTGTAATTTAGACATTCGCTACCATTGCCAAATGAGCCGCTCTGGCCGGATCCCCCAGAGATGTTATATGATGTGTCGAGGCCAAGGTTTGCAAAACATGCGTCGCGTTCGGTTTCGGTACTGTAATTTAAGCATTGGGCTTGTGTGCTTTGGCTGGAACTTGAGCTTGAGCTTGGTGTTTTTTTCTGGAGATTATTTAACAGGTTGGTTAACTCTTGATTTGTGGTATTTGTACTGGGTGCTGGATTAGTTTTTTTGCTGGTGATTGGTGTTGATTGTGGGCTTGTTGGTTTTTTTATACTGTTCAAAAGGTCGCTTAAATCGTTCTCAAGAGAGTCGGCCGCGTCATTCACTACATTCATAGGGTTTTTGCTTGGCTTTGGGTTATCTGCTTGATTGGTGGTATTACCACCAACATTGCCGCCAGCGCTGCCGCCACCAGCACCGCCACCGCCAGCGCTGTCGCGAGCACCACCACTGGTGCTACCACCAACTTTGCCATCGTTTTTGTTGTCACTTCTTTTATCGCTATTCAGCAAAGGATTTTGAGTGAAGGTTTTGTTATCGTTAGGGACCCTCTGAAAAACACGGTTTCGTTACGAAAATTTAAAAATTTGAGCGAAAATTATGAACAACGAGGAAGGCGTATCAGATAAGATACGTCGACGAGTTGTGAATAATTTGCAGTCATAGTTTTAAATTTGCAGTAGAA
>JACRIB010000054.1 GCA_016235895.1 Candidatus Peregrinibacteria bacterium
GGAGCCGTTGTCCGGGATTGAACCGGAGACCTCGTTCTTACCAAGAACGTGCTCTACCAACTGAGCTACAACGGCAATAATATTTTTAAAAAATATTTGCGCGGCCGACCGGATTTGAACCGGCAACCTCTCGCGTGACAGGCGAGTGCTCTAACCAGTTGAGCTACGGCCGCATTTTTAGGGTTTAACCTAGTGTCGGGGGGCAGATTTGAACTGCCGACCTGGCGCTTATGAAACGCCCGCTCTAACCAACTGAGCTACCCCGACAAATTAACACTCTTTAATGCTTCTATCAACCCCAGAATTTTATATTTAAGGTTGGCACTTTTTCTTACTCTCAACCTAAGAATACCGAAATATGATTCATGGTTCTCATATATTTTCTTTGGTTTAATCTTGATGTAAGACGGCTTGTTAAATTGACTAATAGGCAATTGTAACAAATCAGACCAAAAATTCAATACTTTTTTAATCCTTCTTTTGTGTATCTTATTTATCTGAATTGTACACGCTATGTCTTTGTCGTTTATATGAAAGATGTTATTTAGAAACTTTTTCATAAAAAAAATCATTTTGGGGTCGGAGTTGATAAACATAAAACCAAAAGTTGATTCACTTTTTGATCCTTCGGCCCAATAAAGGGAGGCCCCCGCAATAAGAATGTCTCTCCTTGAAAGACTGTTGATTTCTTCTTTAGCTTCTTGAAATGCGAGCTTGACCAATGATAATTTTTTATCCCGTCTCGCTTTGGCACCCATTAGTCTTCCCATACTCATTCCATCAAGCTTTCTTTTCGCAAGATTTTTTTCATGCTTTCTGGAAAGTTTTATATCATTGCACCAAAGACTTACTGTGCTTTTTGAAACACCGATTTTCTTGGCAATTTCTTTAATACTCTCGCCTCTTTTGCGAAACTCGCGAGCCTTAAGGCGATGTTTATATTTAGCCATATGTTAATTATATCAGAAGTTCGATATTATATGCAACAAAACACCTCTTTGTGGGTGTTTTGTTATTAGTGGGCTATATCTTGTTGCGGGGACCGGATTTGAACCGGTGTCTGGAGGTTATGAGCCTCCCGAGGTACCACTCCTCCACCCCGCTAAATGTCAAAAACGCTTTTTCGAAGCGTTGTGTTTCATTATAATCTTATCCACTAAAAAAGTAAACCCGCTACATGAGAGCGGGTTTTTTAATTTGAAACAGGTGGGATTGGTCTAGGGATTGTGTGCTTAGTAAAATCTGTCGACGGATTGTCGCACATGCTCACATATTCTATCGAGCTCTTCATTTAAAACTCGAAGAGACGTGCGGTATTCAACATTTCTTATTTTGAGAGGAACTTGTTTTATTTCTCGCCGATTAGAGAGTTTCTTACAAAAATTGAGTAGCCAGTTCATAGACATTCCTCCAGGGTATTTCTCCACAAACTATAGCAAAAAGAAGATACTTTCTCAAGTTTAAGGTACCCTCAAAGATACCCGAGTTCTTTGAATACTTTTTCATACATATCAATGATTTTCCGCGCATCGCGCTTGTTTAAAGGAGATGTTGCTTCTTCGTGAACAATTTTGTTACGCGCCTTGTGCGCTTCCCATGCGTCGTTGAGCGTTTTAAGTCCCTTTGATTCAGCGAACTTCAATCGATCACCGAGGGTCTCTCCGCGATAACCGCGCTCTTCCAAAAGTTCATCAAGGATATTGTCCGCCTCAAGTATACCGAGTTTCCATTCAGCATGATTTTCTGACCCCATATGCTTGAGAATGATTTCCCACTGCACTTGCCGTGCTTTTGCGCCCTCGCCCTCAATATCGACCGCTTTGTATTTTTCATATTCCTGCGCGCGCACTCTGCGCAATCTCAAAAGAAGGTAAACGATACCGGCAACCGAAAGAATGATTATGAGAATTGCAATTGTTTTAAACAGTGCACCATGAAGTTTCACCCATGGAACAAATCCGCCGATAAACGAATTAAAATGAGTCTTATACCCCTCTTTAAGAAACTGTGGGATATCTTTTATGTCGCTAACCCCCAATGAAGCGCTCACGACGGCAATAATAATGAACGCGAGAATCGCGTAATCGATCGCGTCATTATCGAACCCTACTTTATTTTTTCCTCCTGTTCCTTTTTCTGCCATATGATCTGTAATTATACCGCTGAAAACTTAAAAACTACTCTTCCCAACACGAAACAAAATATCTTCACGAAAATGCGGCGCCATAAACTGCAACCCAAGGGGGATCTTTTTTCCATCGCGATCTACTGCGCCTGAAGGAACAGTGAGCGCCGGAATACCGATAAGATTTGCCGGAACCGTAAAAACATCGGCGAGGTACATGGCAAGCGGGTCATTGCTTTTCTCTCCAAGCTTAAATGCCGGCGTGGGTGTCGTTGGTGTTGCAATAACGTCAACCTCCTTAAACACATCCGCAAAATCCTTACTGATCAAATTACGAAGACTCCACGCTTTGTTGTAATACGCGTCATAATATCCCGACGAAAGAACATACGCACCAAGAAGTATTCTTCGGCGGACTTCTCTTCCAAACCCTTCTCCGCGAGTTTTCGCATAATCTTCAAATGGCGTCGCTCCTTTTTTTGATAGACCATAACGCACACCGTCAAAACGGGAAAGATTCGCTGAAGCTTCCGCGGGCATGATGACGTAATAAACAGATAGGGCGTAATGCATATTGGGAAGCGATATATCTTTGATCAGATATCCATCGCTTTTAAGTTTTGCGATTCCTTCATTGAAATTTTTAAGCACATCTGCATCAATGCCGGGAGAATCAAGGATGTCTTTAGGAATTCCGATGGTCATTTTTTTTGATGCTTCGCTAGTTCCCTTTGTTCTTTTTGCCATTTCATCGGGAATAGACGTGCTGTCCATTGGGTCGTGTCCCGCGATGGCGTTAAATAAAATTTCTGCATCTTCAACTGTTTTTCCGAATGGTCCGATCTGGTCAAGCGATGAAGCCATCGCCATAAGACCGTACCTTGAAACAGTGCCATAGGTAGGCTTAAGCCCCACAAGCCCGCAGAATGCGGCAGGCTGTCTGATAGACCCCCCCGTATCGGAACCAAGCGCTGCAAGAGCTCCATCCATTGCAAGAGCAGCAGCAGAACCACCTGAAGAACCCCCGGGGACACGTGTTGTATCAATTGGGTTCTTTGTAACCCCAAATGCAGAATTTTCGGTCGATCCTCCCATCGCAAACTCATCCATATTTGTTCTTCCCAAAAACACCGCTCCTTCTACTTTTAATTTTTTGACGACGGTCGCATCGTAAGTTGCCATATACCCTTCAAGAATTTTTGATGCTGAACTTGCTCGTTTCCCTTGTATTAAAATATTATCCTTCATTGCAACAGGAATTCCAGCAAGCATCCCTCCGGTTTTTGTTTCAATAAGTTTTTGAGCCTTTTGAGCTTGCTCTTTCGCATCATCAAACACTTCAAGATACGCGTTGATGTTTTTGTTGTGGATTTCAATATTTTTAAGATACGCTTCGGAAAGTTCCACCGCAGAAAAATCGCCCTTCGCAAGGTGTTCGTGGGCTTTTTTTATGGTGAGTGTTTTGAGGTCTATCGGCATAAATAAAAATTCTCAATTTCTAATTTTCAGTAAATTTTCAAATATCAATGCTTTAATGTTTAAAAATTGTTTCATTAATAATTGATTGAAAATTGATAATTGTAAATTAAAAATTACCTAGAGTATTTGTTTGACCTTCACATATCCATTTTCTGTATCAGGAACTTCATCCATAATTTCTTTTGTGTATAGTCCTTTCTCGTGAGGATTATTATCCTCTCTCATCACATTACGAAGCTCTCCCGCTTCCTTGGGTAGCACTTGAGAAACCGCTTCTTTGATCTGGGAAACATAATCGAGGATAGATTCCATATCCTTACGTAAAACATCCTTTTCTTCTTCCGAAACCTCGATTCGCGAAAGGTGTGCAAGCTTTTCAATGTCTTTTTTCTCAATCATGCAGCCATATTATCATTTCCCAAGCAGTTTGAGAAACTCATTTTCTGAGAGGATTGGGACGCCAAGCGCTTTCGCATTGTTGTATTTTGACCCGGGATCTTCCCCGGCTACCACAAAATCAGTACTTCCCGATACGGAGCCAACCACATGTCCCCCAAGCGATTTTATTTTTTTCTTCGCTTCATCGCGCGACAACATGCTTAGTGTTCCCGTAAGGACAAAGGTTTTTCCCGCGAGCGGTGTCGTAGCGGCTCGGACAACTTTCATTTGCTTAATAGTTACCTCCCTAAGAAGACGGCGCAAAAGTTTTTTATTTTCCTCGCTTCGAAACCAGTTGTAAATCGAGTCCGTAATCACGCCACCGACACCGGGAATATACTCGAGATCTTCTTTTGATGCGCGTTCGATCGCCTCAATACTTTTAAATACTCCCGCGATATCTTCCGCTGTTTCTTCTCCAACATGTTCAATGGAGAGACCTATGATAAATCGTGGAAGATCCATAGTACGCGCTTTTTCTATTGACGCAAGAAGGTTGTCGACTGACTTTTCTCCGAATCGTGGGAGCGTAAGGAGATCTCCTTTTTTGAGTGTAAAAATGTCATCATAAGAAGTAATGAGATTGTTATCAAGAAGCGCATCGGTTACTCTCGGCCCCATTTTTTCGATATCAAACGCATGTTTTGAAACAAAATGATAGAACTTTCTGCGTTTCTGCGCAAAAGAATTTTTGTTGACACACCGATACGCCGCCTGTCCTGGAATGCGTTCGGTAGGCCCGCCACAATCAGAAACATTTTTAGGGAATACATATGGCTTTTCTTTCCCCGTGCGAAGTTCTTTGATGACCGAAACAATATCCGGAATCACGTCTCCAGCTTTCTGAAGTATCACCGTATCTCCCACGCGCGCATCAAGGCGCTTGATCTCATCTTCGTTGTGAAGTGTTGCGCGGGAGACCACAGACCCTGCGACAAGCACTGGACGCAAATGCGCAACAGGAGTGAGCACCCCCGTTCTCCCCACTTGAAGCACAATATCCTCTATGACAGTCGTTACCTGCTCCGCAGGGAATTTATATGCAACGCCCCACCGTGGAGATTTTCCCGTGTACCCGAGCGCTTCTTGAATCGCGCGCGAATTGATCTTAATAACAATGCCGTCAATGCCGTATTGCTCTTTGTCTTTTTTGCTGACCCATTCTTGATAATAACGTTCGACAGCAGAAATATCCTTCGTGATATGGTGATGCAGATTCACCTTAAAACCAAGCTCTTCAAGAAGTTTGAGTTCGCCGTCTTGAGTTTTCGGCATTGAAAGACCGTCGACTTTATCAATATCATAAATAAATGAATCGAGTCTGCGGGACGCGGCGATCTTTGGATCAAGCTGACGAAGCGAACCTGCCGCGGCATTGCGAGTATTTGCAAACAACAGTTCTCCTTTTTTCTCACGCTCTTTATTGATGCGCGCAAGTTCGTCTTTTTTCATCCACGCCTCACCCACTACAGATATATTGATTTTTTTGCTGAGCGAGAGTGGGATACTTTGAATTGTTTTAAGGTTTTCTGTGATATCTTCACCGACAATACCATTCCCTCGTGTTGCCCCGCGCACAAAAAGACCATTTTTATAAGTAAGAATGATCTTGAGTCCGTCGATCTTAAGTTCGGTACAATACAAAAGTTTTTCGCTCTTCAAGTGAGGGTGATCGTCCATAAAACGCTTTGCGCGCGCTTTCCACTTAAGAAGTCCGTCGTAACTGAACACATCGTCATACGACCACTGTTTAACTTCGTGAGTAACTTTTTTAAACGACGTGCGCGGCTCTCCGCCTATCCTTTGTGTGGGACTATCTGGGGTTTGTAAATCGGGGAATTGTTCCTCGATAACGCGAAGCTCTTCCATGAGAGAATCATACGTCTCATCAGTGATGTCGGGTTTATCAAGTACATGATACAGGTATCGATGTTTATCGATCACGGTGCGCAGTTTTTCTGCACGAGCTTGTGCCTTTTTATGGTTTCCAAGTGCATCCCTTGGATTTGTGTTGCCTCTTAAAGCCATATTTGCATAGTATATCGCACACAGGGAGAATCGTGGAGCATGACGAGCTAAACATGTAACCTAAAAGGTTCGACCTTGGGGAGCCTTAAGGTCGAACCTTGAATCACCACGCGCTTTACGCTCCACGACTCACGCTCTACGTTTTTAGTACGAAACTTTCAGCCCGCGCTCCACGCGGCGCGGATTA
>JACRIB010000009.1 GCA_016235895.1 Candidatus Peregrinibacteria bacterium
ATTTTTGCAGTCAAATTCCTCATTGATTACCGTGAAGCTCATGGCAGCAATATACCACTATGCGGCCATTCTTTCATTAAATCCAATCAATTCCATTGGAGCATCTAGCAAAAGATGGGATTTTTGTAAAACAGATGCTTGTTTAAGAGGTCTTTTTATGATATACTTTTCTGATGTGTGCGAGTGCAAAGCACGAGCTTATAAAATAAAAAACAAAAATATATGAAAAGAGTGTCATTCCTGCTTTATTTGGGCGCGGCGGCGCTGACTATAGTAGTGGTTTATTCAATTTATGTTTTTTGGCAGAAATCCGCCGGTGCCGATCAGGTCACGATGGTGGACAAATCGATTGTCGATTATCAGGCGAAAGTTCTTGATAAAGAGTTTCTTCAGGTAACGGCTGCCGTAAATGCCAAAAAAACTCTCAATGATTTGAAAAACAGTACCATTAAATGGTCAAAGGTTATCGATCAAATCAGGGGGACAATACCTAAAGATGGCATGACTCCGTTGGCGCAGATTCTTTCTTATTCCGGATCTTCCACCAATGATATTTCTCTCAATATGAAGACCGTTTCAGGGCGCGATACGCCATATCTTGATGTGGCGGCCATAATCAAAAGTTTCAGTGATAGTAAAGTTTTTAATGATGCTTTCGTGCCTTCGATTTCGTCCGCGACTGACGAGACCGGCAAAACCATTTTGAGCTTTACCCTCAGCGCTAAATACGTGGCTCCAAGTGATGAGCCTGTGCTGAAGACGACTCCTGACAAATTGAATGATTCCGTTTCCGATGTTCTCAAAAATTCTTTGGAAGATAAAAAAACGCCAGTCTCCCGTTAAAAAATAAAATATAAATCTAAAAATATGAATGAACAAGAAATACGTTTTGCGGACAGCTCAAATAAAACTTCCTTGATTGGGGTGTTGATGATCGTGCTGGCTCTCGCGGGCTATACTTTTTTTGCCAGACCGGTTTCCGGTGATCTCGATACCATGAAAGCAGGTTTGGCTACCAAAGATGTTACTTTGCAAAATTTGAAAACTCAATTGGATACTTTGAATAAATCCAAAGAAGATTTGCAGCTCACCAATGAGGTGCAGAGGGTGAAGAGCGTGGAGGCGGTTCCGGTTGGTATCAATGAAGATCAGGTGATTAAAGATATTGTCAAAATTGCCAAGGACAATAACGTGACTTTGCATTCGATCAGTTTTGCCAAAGGTTCCAGCAGCAAGGAGGGGATCGGCAGCCTGCGAATTTCTTCCACTTTTGAAGGAAATTATCAGGATTTGACTAATTTTTTGCAAGGATTGGAACAAAATAGCCGTGTTTTCAGGGTGGATTCTATCAGCGTGCAGATCAATAAATTGGAGATTTCAGCAATAGAAAGAGCCAGTTTTTCTCTGTCGATTGATACTTATTTTCAACAAAAATAAATATGGAATTTGACGGTTTGAAAATTGGGCCCACTGTGGCAAAACACCATGAAGATCAGCAAAAAGCCGAGGGTATGGTCGCTGACTCCCAGCGACATGAATCCTTAGATTCAGCGGCTGATCAATCCGACGTAGTTTCGGGTATCGACACCGGCAATGAAATTTTGAAAAAAATTGAAAAAGCCGAAAAGGTCGAAGGTGAGAAGGTGATTTACGGTGTCTACAATAATTCCGACAGAGGTCTTTTTGTGCAGATAAATGACTTTTTGATCGATCATTCGAAAATTACTCTCAAGGACAAATCTTATTTCTTTCATATGCTGGCGGTGATGGTGGATGCTGGAATTCCGGTGGTTCAGGCAGTCAAATCTTTGGCTACCCGCAGCGAAAATCAGCATTTTCAGCGCGTGCTGAATACCATCGCGTATAATTGTGATTCGGGCGCGACTCTTTCCGACGCCATGACGCGTTTTGATAATATTTTTGATGAATTGGAGGTGGGAATTGTGAAGTCCGGTGAGGCTACCGGTAATCTCAACACCATGCTTTTCAAGCTTTCCGAGCAGCTCGATAAAAAACATGATTTATACATGAAACTTTGGGGTGCGGCGGTGTATCCGATCGCGGTCTTATTGGTTCTTGCTTTGGTGACTATCGGAATGTTGGTTTGGATTTTTCCGAGTTTACTTTCTTTGCTTAAAGAAGGTGGAATTGCCGGTAATAAATTGCCTTTCGCGACGCGACTTTTGATGGGTTTACAGACGGCGGTGACCGGTTATTGGTGGGTGATTTTGTTGGTTGTTTTTGGAATTTACGGCTTGTTCAGCATGTATGTGAACAGTGCGAATGGCGCGGTGAGCTGGGATTATTCCAAACTCAAATTTCCGATCGTGGGTCAGATGATTCGTAGAGTGCAGGTGTTCAATTTTATCAGCATGCTTGGAATTTTGATCGATTCCGGTTTGCCGATTATCGCTTCCTTGAAGATTACCGGCAATTCTTTGCACAACAGAATTTATAAATTGAAGGTGCAGGAAGTTTTGGATCAGGTGAAGAAAGGCAAGAAAATTTCCGAATGTTTGCGTGGCAGCGAGTATCTTTTTCCGGGCGAAGTGGTGGAGATGTTCGCGGTGGGCGAGGCTTCCGCCAGTATTGCCAAAGTGGCCCAGAAAATTTCCGATCAGTATCAGCGCGAGATTGATAATTCTTTGAAAAAACTGACTTCCGTTTTTGAACCTATAATGATTCTTGTGGTTGGTGTTTTCGTGGCGCTTTTGGCTTTGGCCATCATGGCGCCGATTTTCAATCTGGGCAGTACGGTGGGACAATGATCAATTATCAATTTTCAATGTTCAATTTTCAGTTATCAATTAGGAAAAAGAAGATTGAGCGAGGGGGCTTTACTCTGGTGGAGATTTTAGTGGTCATGGGAATTATTGCCATGTTGAGTACATTGGCGGTGAATGGCTATCTTTCATATAGGCGCAGCGCTCTGTTGGATTTGGGCGCGGATAATTTGGTTTCGCAGATCAACGCAATGAAGGCGAGGGCGACTTATGGCAGCAATAGTAGCGGGCAATTTGAGAAAATTAAAAATGAGCTGCAAAAAAGTGGTCAAGGAGCTTCAGAATCTAGTACTCAGATAGCTGATAAACCTCAATGTTATGGCGTCGCTTTTGAGAAAAATGCTGCCGTTGATAGCTATTCCGTGAAAAGTTTTAGTGTGGATTTTGATAATAGAAAGTTTTGGAATCCGGATACTCAAAATTGGGAATATAAAGCTTGCGGAAATTATGATTCTGCAAGCGCTTTGGATATTTCTTTGGATTCGCAGATGCAAATTTTTAGAGATTATACTCCCAATGCAGGCTTTGTTTTGAGATTTTTGCCGCCGAATGGAAAATTGGAAGTGGTGAATATTGCCGAGCCGACCAAGGTTTTAGACGGTGTGTTAAAAATGAAGTTGCGTTATGGTACGGATTCCGATCCAAATTATCAGCGCGAAATTAATTTAGATTTATTAAGCGGAAAATTTACAGTAAAAAATGTTTAAAAAAATTAAAAAAATTACGAAGGATGTGCGTGGATTTACCCTGACGGAAGTCATGATTGGCATGATGATTCTGACGGTGGCGATTGTGTCCGCGAGCAATCTTTTGACGGGAATTATAGATTCAAACAGAAATAATTTGACCACCATGCAGGCCTATTATTTGTCACAGGAGGGTTTGGAAATGGTGCGCAATATTCGCGATACGAATTGGCTGCACAATAGGGGCTGGTTGGGGAAGGATTCGGATCCGGTTTGGGGTGAGCATTTTGCAGTTCCCGAGAGTGATGATGGTGTTAATACATATGCTGTAAATATTGTTGACGCGATTGGCAAAACTCCCGGTAATGAAACTGGTTTGGGTTCTGTTGGGGCTGCCAGTCCATGGAAAATTGAATCTAACGGTGTGGGCAAAATTTATCGTCATGGTGAAAATTCTTTGGATAAGCCGTTTCTGGATTTTGATGCTTCCGTGGCTAAGGACAGCGGTTTTAAGCGCACGATTTTGATTAAAAAATATAAATGCGATTATTTGCCGAACGGTTTATGTCCGGATAAAAATGTTTATGCTTTAGTCCAATCCAGGGTCGAATGGGATATCGGGGCCAAGCATCGTGAGCTTGTTTTGTCGCAAGTTTTGGCTAATTGGAAGGGTGGAGCTTTATAAAAAAATTATGTTTAAAAATCAATTTAAAAAAAAGAAATTAGGATTCACTCTCGTGGAAATGCTGATTTCCATGGCGATTTTCATGGCTTTTACCGGAATTTTGATCAGTTCTTATACCGGAATTATCAGATCACAGCGCGACGCGAACGAGTATCGCGACATGTACGTGCAGGCGCGTCAGGTGATGGAAACTTTGGTGCAAAATTTGAGGGACGGAATGTTGGATTATGGTTATTTGGCTAAAAATAATGCTTTTCCTGAAGGGGAGGTGCATTTTGTGTCCAGGGATGGTCAAACGAAGACTTATGTAAATTATGAAAATGACATTGTTAAATTAAGAAAGCGTTATCTTATGGCGAATAATTTGCCATGTGACACGGATAATACCTGTTATGGTCCGGAAAAAGATGCCGTGAATTTGAATGATCCGACCTTGGTGAAAGTTACAAAATTTCAGCTCTATTTCTCACCAAAAGTTGACCCTTATGATCTCAAAAATGTGGCCAAGGATACCAGTCAGTTTCAGCCGCGCGTGACTGTTTATGCCCAATTTGAGAAAGATTTGAAGACCGGCGGCAAATACACGATGGATTTGCAGACAACAGTTTCTTCGCGTGTTTACAGTCAGGTTTATTCTACGGATTATCAATATACAAATGACAAATTCTCATATTGAAAACAGAAAAGGGACGGCGCTGATTGTGGCCTTGCTGGTCACGGGGGTGCTGATGGCTATTTCCTTGGCCTTGTCTGCTTTGGTTTTGCGTGAGAGTACGGTGACGCGCGAATTTTTGGATGCCGGACAGTCTTATTATGCTGCAGAATCGGCTTCTGAAATTGGCCTTTATGGCGTGAAAAACAGCTTGCCTGGCTGGGAGCCGAGCACTGATGGCAAACCGATTAATATTAAAATTGATGGTGACGAAAACGGTGACAATTTTAATCCTGCGTCCGTGGCTCAATTGAAAGTCTTGAATAAATGTCAGGCTTATCCCTGTCTGGATGATAGTTATGATAAAAATTCGGCTGATCTTGGGGCTTTTTATGCTCCGTTGGGCTTGAATGAATCGATCACCGTGCCTTTGTTTGTAATCAGTGATAAAGGTGCGCCAACTCCGATTACGGATTTTGACGTGGAGTTTTATGCCGGTTTTGAACCGAGCGATTTAAACGTAAAGGGAAAAGACACCATCAATGTGGTGGACTGGGATGTTTTGAGATGGAAAATTGTCGGTTTGAACGATTCGATACAAGGTAAGGTGCCTTTGACTGAAAGTATCAGTGATTTCACGGCGGTATCGGCGACTACCAATGGAAGATTTACTGATCCGGCTGCGCCTTCATGGTTTGGAACTTCTCCCTGCGCGGATGCCAAAGGGCGTTATACCGACGCGATTGGTTGTGCAAATTATGTTTCTATTTCCAGCGAAAATTGTAGTCAAATGGAAGCCCGAGAGTTCTATTTGTATAATAATTCCGCCGATGGTGGACGTAATATTGGCGAAGTCAGGCATTGTTGGCCATTATCCCGTTTTATCCATGATCATAAATTGAATTATCTGACTTTGACGAATTTGATTAATCCTGTTGTTTTTGCCGCGGGAAGTTCGATGAATGATGCTAAAACGAAACTTTATTATCGTGTGGAATTATTTACCGCCGATCAAACCGGTGGCGAGAAGACCGCGGCTAACGCCGTGCGTGAATTTGCCGATATTACGGCCGATGGTTACAGCGGCAAGAGCAAGCAGAGCGTGAACGTGAAGATCAAGCGCGATTCCTTCATGCCGGTGTTTAATTTTTCGTTGTATAGCACGTATATTACCAATGTAGCAGATGAGAATGGTGTAGTTCATGATGAAAAATATTGGTATGGGGAGAATGCGAATAAGAATGATCAGAGCTTGTAGGGTGACGACAGGTAGTTATTTTTTTGTCTATTTTACGACTGGAATTTGTAGGATTTCAGGGTAAATATTACCTCGATATATTTTACGGTATTTGGCTACAGGAAAAGGAAAATCGGCCTTGTGGGTGAGTGTATACTTACCTATAATTACTATAGTAATTTATGAAACTTATTTAACCAAAAAAAATATGAAAATTATTCAGCCGTCAGACAAACTTTGTAATCTCACTGACCAAAATCTTTATCAACTCTGCAAAAATTATGGTCAACAGGCGCTGCACTGGCGCCAAAAATTTATCGGACTTTTGCCGGAGGTCAACAGACGAAAATTGTATGAGAAAAAAGGCTTCGGTTCTATTTTTGAATTTGCGAAAAAATTGGCCGGATTGAGTGAAGAACAGGTTAAATTGACTTTAAATTTGGAAAAAAGATTTTCG
>JACRIB010000053.1 GCA_016235895.1 Candidatus Peregrinibacteria bacterium
AGTTGGAATTAATGAAGAGATCATAAGGCGATATGTGCAAATGCAGGGAGAAGAAGATTCCGGACAAGCGCAGCTTGAAATGTAGCGAAGCTACCCGCCTTGGCGGGTGAAACCCCGTCCGTAAGGGCGGGGAGTTTCATTCATATTTTCACCAAATAAAGGGTAATGCACGCCAAAATTCGTGTAAGCTATTTTTGCCTCATCAGTGATGTTTGCATTTACAAACTCAAAGGCCTTTATCAAATCTTTATGGATTACATACTTATGCTCGGTTGTATCGGTACTTACATCCCGAACAAAAATGTCGTTGTATGTTCTGAATTGAGGTAGATCAAAACTTACAAATACATAGTCGTTTACAAATTCCAGATATTTACTCTGTTTGGCAATGAGAAAAGTAGTTGAGAGTATCGTAATAATTGCCAAAAAATATATCAGGAAAACAGCCCTTTTTATTTTACCGATTAAATATATGAAAAGAATGAAACCAACAAATATAAATGGTATTAAATAACGAATATTTGGATAAATATTTTGGTATGAAAAAGGGGATATTAAATAAGTCGTAAAAAGAATTAAACTCGTAAAAAGTAAAATCATTATAATTTTGTATTTTTTCCCGATTTTCAGAAGAAGAAATACGGATAGCAGTACTCCTGATATCGCCAACAAACCACTCGTACCGCTTGATAATATGTAGTTTTCGAAAAATTGAGAAACGATATTGGTGTCTCCCAAATGAGCGGACATCGAATATTCATGTAATTTTTCCGTAAGCCCCAAATATCCGTCAAAAATTCTGATACCAAATAATTTCACATCCAAAGGAAATAACGGATTTCCGGTTATAATCCAATTTCGGAAATACCAAAAACCTCCAAAGATCAATGTCACCATGAACGATATCAAGATTTGCAAAAATGATCTATATCTTGCTTTCTGAAAAATTAAAATATATATGGCCATCATGCTAAAAAGTAAGGCTCCCGAGACAATCGCGTTTGATTTTGTGCCAATAAATAATCCGATGGCTATCGAGAACAATAATATGCTTTCGTTTTTCCGTTTTTTTAAAAAAGTTTTTATTAAAAAGTAAAAACAAATCATTTTGAGGGATCGACGCCTGTCGGATAATGATTGGAGTGAATAGAAAAATTACAGGAGCTATTTTTGCGATTTTTTGATTTACATCCAGTAAATTTAAAACCCCATATATTGCGACACCCAGGGGTATATAAAGAAAAAAATTAACTAAATTTACAAAAACATCTCTATGAAACGGTAAAACTACAAATAATGATATCAATTCATAATTTCCGGGGTAATATCCTATCGGACCGACGTAGGCGTTGTAATATGGTGTCCAAATACTTTGAGTTTGAAGCCATTTTACCAGGTAGGGTAGGTGATAGGTCAGCGAATCCGCTTCAATTACCAACTGCATTGAGGCTCGTACGAACATCAATATTAAAATGAATAATATTGGTATATAAAAGAGGTGATATAGTCTTGGTTTCAAGTCATTTTTTCCATTGCCGGCTGATTTTATTTTTAAATTTTTTAAAACAAGAATAATTAAAACTATAAAATTTAAAACAACAAGATTGAACAAATTTAATTGCTGAAAAACTCCCAAAAAGGTTTCTGACAAAACTATCCAGGCGAAGAAAATTAGAGAAAAAATAATGATTTTCTCGTATTTTTCGGTATCAAAAAAAATGCTCGTAAAAAAAAAGTATGAGATGCTCAGGACTTGTAAACTCAATAAAATAAAAATTAGCATTACCGCAATTTTAATTGGTATCACAAAAAACACAAAGCCGATTTAGAACAGGATCTTACTTCCAGTCCGGAAACAAGGTGAGATCAACTCTTCTCGTCAATTCGCAGCTGTCAACCACTGATTCTCTTCGTTCAATCCTAACGGTGTATAGCAAGGAAATTATTATTAATAGCAACTGCGAAATTATATACACCCGAAATAACATTTTTTTCCTTGCGAAGAAAATAATTATTGATAACAAACACATTATTATTCCGAATATTGAGAACACATAAACCACATCAGGAACATTGGGACAAAAAAACGACTCTGGGGTGGCTAGCCCAATAATAAACATATTTGAAATTTTTATAATAACCGATTGAACCATATCATTAAAATCAACATTGTTCAATTCCCATCGACAAATTTTTGATTACCTGCTAGGGTGCTATCAAGCAGATGACATTTCGTCATTTGTGACTATATTTTAACGTCAAAAACATGACAGGCACGATCAAGAAAAAAACTGATAAAGGCTTCGGCTTTATCACAGGTGAAGGTTTGCAGAAAGATTTATTCTTTCACAGCAACAATCTCGTTGGAGTTAAATTCGACGAACTAAGAGAAGGTGACCAGGTCACTTTCGAAACGGAAGAATCCCCAAAAGGACTCAACGCCGTTAATGTTCAAAGAGTTTAAGCTTTAATAAGCCACTCGAAGAGCCCCGACAAAATGTCGGGGCTCTTTTCATTTTTATTTCAAGGTGAAATAGTTTACAATTCAGGCAAACACTATGAAAAACACTGCAAATTCGGAACATCCTTTTAGTTGGAAAGCCTTAATGCGCATTTTATTTATGAGCTTGGCGATCATCTTGGCCTGGAAAGCCGGCGATGCGCTCGTGAGCATTTTGATCGCCATTGTAATGGCCGTATCCATCCATCCGATTGTAACGTTCGTAAATAAAAAAACCGGAATTCCGGTTATAATCTCAATATTTTTGGTACTGCTTTTGTTGCTGGTTCCTTTTATTATCATCGGCGTCAGTTTCGTACCGCTTCTGATCAAACAGTTTCCGGACTTGGTTAATGCCATCAATTCAGGGGTTACCCATTTACCTTACGTCCCGGAATCATGGAGGAATTTTGATCTCACTCAATTTTTGCAGGCCCATTCAAGTTCATTGTTGGCATCCACCCAGACTGTAGCCTCCAGTATTTTTAATGTCATCACTATCATTATAATGACGGTTTACTTCGTTTATGAATCAGACAAATTATTTGACTTAATGCTGAAGATTTCTCCACCTCATGATAGAACCTATCTTAGGAAAATGATTTTGGAAGTTGGTAACGTTACCGGAAAATATATTCGTGGCAACGTACTTATTTCCATCATTTGCGGCGTCGTTATTTATATCGGCCTGGCCATTATGGATATACCGTTTGCGCTGCCTTTGGCCATTTTCGCGGCGATTTTGGATTTGCTCCCGATTGTCGGACAAACTATCGGGTCCATTCCCGCTTTAATCATTGCTTTTAGCATTTCACCATTAAAAGGATTTTTGGTATTGGCTCTTCATTTGGCTTATCAAATAAGCGAAAACGCCTTCATCTCTCCAGCCATATACAATAAAGTTCTCGACCTCTATCCGGCAATAATTATCGTCTCCGTAATCATTGGTGGCAGCTTATTCGGCATCCTGGGGGCATTTTTAGCGCTTCCGGCCGCCGCCGCTATTCCTGTCATCATTCGCTATAATAGAAGTTATGAAAAACGTCACGAAACAAATTAACAAACTCCTCCTGTCCAAAATCGCCCCCCGCACAAAATTTCATTTCGTAACACTATTTATCGTTGCGCTTTTGCTAATCGGTAACACGATTTGGGTTCGGGAATCGGACGTTTTTGGAATTCCATTTATTTTTGCCATGGCATTTTTGGTGGAGTTTTTGTTGATAATTTTTGTCATTCATGAAGTTTTGCAAGTTTTACGCACTCCGCTGAAAATTTTAAAAAGTTTGATAATCTCTTCTTGGCATGGAGTTAAGCAAAATCATTACTATATTTCCGCCAAAAATAAAAATCCGGCCTTTTTTATTTGGCTCAACAATCGTTTTTCCAAAAGAATTCCCACCGGACTCAAACTTACGATGTTTATCGCCATCGCTCTTTTATTCCTGTTTTTATTTCTGGGCATTGCCGAAGACGTAATTTTTAAAAATCAGATTGTCGGCATAGATCATAGAATTTTAAATCTCCTCCCCAGCATTCGCACCACTGAACAAAATCTTTTTTTCAGTTTTGTGACTTTTTTGGGCAACTGGCAATCCATAGTACTTGCCGTGATCTTGACGATCCTCCTTTTGTTAAGGAAAAAACAGATTTTCTCCGGTATACTTTTTTGCTCCACGGTTCTGTTTACAGAGGGTTTGGCTTTTATTTTAAAAATCGGTATTGGCCGCAGCCGCCCCGAACAAGTTTTTAGTTTAATTAACGCGGATAGTTTCAGTTTCCCAAGCGGACATGCCATCCTCGCCACGGTGACTTACGGTTTTATTACTTACTTGCTTATAAAATCCTTTAGACATTCTTTGTCAAAAATTCTGATTTTTCTCGGCTACATTTTTTCCGTCACTCTTATCGCGCTAAGCAGAATTTATCTTGGCGTGCACTATCTCAGTGACGTTCTTGCCAGCATTACTCTGGGCTTTTTTATTCTAAGCATTTCCATTGGCTTTGCGGAAATAAATCATCGTTATCGTATTTTTGAACAAAACAAAAAGGTCAAATTCAGAATTCTTTTTCTTGTGCCTATTTTTGTGACTGTTTTTTCTCTAACCTCCAACAGTTATTTTATCAAACTGAAAGAACCGCAGGTGAAAGCGCAAAAATTAACAGTGATCGGTATTGATGAAGCCGCAAAAAAATCACCTCAATATAGTGAAACGCTCACCGGCGCTCACATGGAACCAATAAATTTTATTTATGTCGGTGATGAAAAATCCATTGAAAATCTTTTTGCCGAACATGGTTGGTACAAAGCCGACGCTCCAACTTTTAGCAACATCCTCAAGACGTTTTCCGTAATTTTCAAAAATGATCAATATTTAAACGCCCCCGTCACACCTTCATATTTTGATAGCAAGCCTCACGACATTTCCTTTCAGCTGCCGACCGATCACAATACGTTGCGTGAAAGGCACCATACTCGCTTGTGGAAAACCGATTACGTCTCCGAAGACGGACGCAATATCTGGGTTGCCACAGCAAGTTTGGACACCGGAGTCGAACTCACGCCATATTATTTGCCAACCCATCACATCGATCCAAACATAGATGCCGAAAGGGATTTTATCGTTAAATCACTGGGATTGAGCAACCCCAAATATATCCAGGAGGTAGCTCCTCAGATAGGGAAAAATGGCGCCGGAGATGAATTTTTTACCGATGGCAAAGCCGTCATCATCGACTTGACAAAATAAGATCAATATCGTACATTTGTCGTTAGTAAATTTTTTTTATGCAACATAGAAGACAACATTTTCACGGACACCGCCACGGTGGACATGGAGGAGGCGGCCACCGCCAAGGAGGACGCGGCGCTCACTCCACTATCGACGTGCGCCTTTTGATGAACAAAGTAAACAGCGAAGCGATCATTAAAGAACCGGAGCAGATTATTAAACATAAATTTGAAGATTTTAAGATTGATCCGCGTATTAAGAGTAACATTAAAATGAAGGGGTATATGTGTCCCACACCAATTCAGGATCAGGCCATTCCGGTCGGACTCGAGGGCAGGGACGTGATCGGTCTGGCTAATACGGGTACCGGCAAAACAGCCGCTTTTTTGATTCCACTCTTGAACAAAATGCTTAATAATCGCGCTTCCAGAGCCATCATCCTCGCGCCCACGCGTGAGCTTGCCATGCAAATCCAGGATGAATTGCGCGAATTTGCCAAAGGTTTCAATCTGAATTCCGTGCTTTGCATCGGCGGCAGCAACATAATGCAACAGATCCGCGGCCTCAAATCTCATCACAATTTTGTCATTGGCACGCCGGGCAGAATCATCGATTTTTTAAAGCGCAAATTACTCCATTTGGATTATTTCGACAATGTGGTTTTGGATGAAGCCGATCGTATGGTAGACATGGGTTTTATCAATGATATTCGCTTCATCTTGAGCAAATTGCCTTTTGTCAGACAATCGTTTTTCTTCACTGCCACACTGGAACCGAAAGTGGAGGAACTGATCCGCCAGTTTTTGAAAAACCCGGTGAAAATTTCTGTAAAAATTCGAAATACCGCCGCAAATATTGAACAGGACATCGTGCATGTGCCGCAGGATCGCATGGAAAAGCTGAAAGTGCTTGTCAGTCTGTTAAATCAGCCCGACTTTGATAAAGTTTTGATCTTCGGTCGCACCAAACATGGTGTGGAACACGTCGTCCGCGACCTTTTGAGATGCGGCATCAAAGCCGAATCCATTCACGGCAACAAATCCCAAAATCAGCGCCAGCGCGCTTTGCAAAAGTTCAAAAAGGGCGAGATCCAGGTGCTTATGGCCACCGACGTCGCCGCCAGGGGACTGGACATCAGCGGCGTCAGTCATGTAATAAATTACGACCTTCCGGCCACTTACGACGACTACGTCCACCGCATCGGCCGAACCGGCCGCGCCGATAAAAGAGGCAAGGCATTAACGTTTGTAACCAAGAACTAAGGTCATCCACCTATACTCCTTCCCGCCAACCTTCCCGTACACCACGCCGACTGCAGATTGAAACCTCCCGTAAAGCCGTCAATATCCAAAATTTCTCCGGCAAAAAACAGGCCCGGGCAGATTTTCGATTCCATAGTTTTTGGATTTATCTCTTTTGAATTCACACCGCCGGCAGTCACAAATTCTTCACCCGCCGCGCGTCCCACTACAGTCATAGTCATATTTTTCAATAATTCTACGGCTTTATTGATCTCAGCTTTTGCCACTTCCACATTCACTTTTCCAGTCTTTATCCCCACTTCATCACAAATTAATTGCGCCAGTGATTTTGGTATGAAAAAATCCAAAGTATTCACAAAAGTTTTTTTCGGATTTTCAGCCAAGGCTTTCCGAATTTTTTCACCCAGTTCTTGATAATTAAATTCCGGCAAAAAATCTATCGCCAGCTTGACCGGTTTTGTGACATCAGCAAGCTCAAAAGCCGCCATTGATGAAAGCGCGAACACCGCCGGCCCAGTGACCCCATTATGCGTAAATAAAAACGCCCCTTCGAAACTTGCCTGCCTGCCGGCAGGTTTAAAATTCTTTTTCATGATTTTCATAACGGCTTTTTTGAACGAAACTCCGGCCATTTTTTCCACCCATTTTTCTTTCAAAATAAAAGCATTCAGACTCGGTGCCAGAGGAGTGATGGTATGCCCCAAAGTCTCGGCAAAATAATAACCATCTCCGGTCGAACCGGTTTTTTTGTAAGCCTGACCGCCGGTAGTAATAACAACTTTGTCCACCACAAGCCTTTTTCCGTCATTGAAAAGAAGCTCAAATTGCTCATCTTTTGTTCCTGCCTTGAGTTTCTTCACTCTATCAATTTTACTTTTCAATAAAATCTGCACGCCTGCCTGACCGGTAGGCAGGCCACTTTCCCGAAAAATATTTTCAAAAACTTTCACCACATCACGGCCATTATTTGACTGCGGGAAAACGCGCAAATCCGCTTCAGTCTTGAGTGGGACACCATGCTCTTCAAACCACTC
Organism: Candidatus Peregrinibacteria bacterium; assembly: GCA_016235895.1. GTDB lineage: Bacteria > Patescibacteriota > Gracilibacteria > UBA1369 > LOWO2-01-FULL-3 > JACRIB01. The sequence continues at coordinate 7,529 of JACRIB010000053.1, forward strand.
ATACACATCTTTCGGCGGAAAATTATACAGCGCAAATTTCAGCAGATTCTTACCACGCGGATATTTTTTTAAAACTTCTTTGACATCTTGAATTCCAGTGGTCACATTGCACCTGCCACCTCCGGAAATAATCACTTTATTCCCCAAAATCGCATTTTTTTCTATCAAAAAAATCTCGGCACCGCTTCCAATCTCCGCCAATGTCGCGGCACACATCATTCCTGCCGCGCCACCACCAACAATTGCAATTTTCATCTGTAATTTGTAAATTGCAGTGGCACTTTGATTTCCGGCCTAACCCTCAAAAATCCCATCACGGACTGTAGATCATCAATAGATTTTGATGTCACTCTCACAGCATCACCCTGAATAGAACCCTTCGCTTTCGGAAAATTATCTTTAATCAATTTACTCACCACTTTGGCGTTTTCCTGATCCAAAACTTTCATTAATTTCATCGTTTGGCGCATTCTCATGCCACCGGCTTCCTTAATTTTTTGTCTATCCAGAATTCTTGGCGAGAGATTTCTGCCGGTCATTTTTTTGCACAAAATATCGTGCACCGCTTCAATTTGAAATTCATTTTCCGCGTTTACCTTAAATTCCGTATCTGTTAAATCAATCTCAATATTCGAATTTTTCAAATCATAGCGATTCAAAGCTTCGCGTTTACATTGATCCACGGCGTTTTTCATTTCTTGCATATCAAAAGCCACGACAATATCCATGGAGTGATAACTCGCCATAAAATTTTTTATTTATGTTTGCCAACGATAGCGTTCCACAAAGCAGCTAATACAAAACCGCCTATAGAAGCCACCACAAAAGCCATAACTATAAGCTCAACAGCCTTCACGGCATCAAAAGCTTGCACTGCATAACCGGTGGTTAAAAAATGCATACCGGCAACCCAGCTTACATACGCTTGCGCCCAGCCTCCGGCCACCAAAACAACCCAGACTAAATGGCATAGAGCGGCTAACGTACCGAAAAATAACGCTACACGACCTTTGTTTAACATAGGAAAAGGGGTTAATGATGACCTAATTGTACTACTTCTTTCGATTTGTTCAAATGAAAATCGGTGTTAGAATCTTGCCATGAAAATCGCCGTGCTTACATCCGGGGGAGTGGATAGCTCCGTGGCCCTAAAACTTTTGCAGGAACAAGGTCACGACGTCACCGCTTTTTATCTCAAAATTTGGCTTGAGGATGAGCTTTCCTTCCTCGGTGCAAATTGTCCGTGGGAAGAGGATTTGAAATATTTGCGCGCAATTTGCGGCAAAAATAAAATTCCTCTGGAAGTAATTTCGATGCAAAAAGAATATTTTGATACGGTGGTTAGCTATACGATAAGTGAGGTAAAAGCCGGCCGCACGCCAAATCCCGATGTAATGTGCAACAACAATATAAAGTTCGGCCTATTTCTCAAAAAAATTTCCAAGAGTTTTGAAAAAATTGCCACCGGCCACTACGCCGAGGTTTACAAAAAGTTCGGCATTTATTATTTGAAAAAAACTCCCGATCCGATTAAAGACCAAACTTATTTTCTCTCTAATCTAAAGCAAAAACAGCTCGCGCGCTTAACCTTTCCTCTCGGCAAACTCGCGAAAGAACAAGTGCGCAAACTGGCCAAAAAGTACCATTTACCAAATCAGGATCGCAAAGATAGCCAGGGAATTTGTTTCCTCGGCAAATTCAAATACAGCGATTTTATCAAACACTATCTCGGCACAAAAATTGGCGACATTATCGAATTTGAAACCGGCAAAAAACTCGGCACACACGAAGGCTTTTATTATTATACTATTGGCCAAAGAAAGGGCATAAAACTCTCCGGTGGTCCCTGGTTCGTGATCAAAAAAAATATCAAAAAAAATATTGTCTACGTTTCCAATCATTATCACACAGCCGACAAAAAACGCGACACCTTTAAAATCGGAAAATTTAATTGGTTTTCAGGAAAAATAACGGCGACCAAAAACTTATACGTAAAACTCCGCCACGGCGAAAATTCCTACAAATGTACCATTGCAAAACTTTCAAAAAACACCGCCAAAATAAAAATCTCCGGCAACGATCAGGGCATCGCGCCCGGCCAATTTGCCGCATTCTACAGCGGTAAGATATGCTTAGGTTCGGCGCTAATACTCAACTAATTATTTCTTGAACAGCCACCTCGCGCCCCAAGCGGAAAGTACGCCACCAACCAACGGTGCTACAAAATATACATAAGCTGTGTATGGCACGCCTACTCCCACAGCCACTGCCGGATTGAGAATTCCATAAGAAACCGCGCCGGTGAGCATGATTCCAAGCAGCAACGATCCGCCAATCACAATCCCATGCATATCCTCTTTCACTTTTTTCTCCACTACCGCCGATACGCCGAACACCAGCATCGCTGCCCCAATCGCCTCAGCTAAAGCCGTTTTCCAGACCACCATGTCCGTCGGAAATTTTTCAACCCCGGTAGTGCCGCCAATAAACCAGCGGGTAAAATACAAAGCCAAAAAGCCCGCAATCAATTGAAAAATAATATATAGCACAGCATCTTTCACACTGATTTTTTTCACACTGGCCATCGCCACGGTCACTGCCGGATTCAAATAACCACCACTGATTCCGCCCACCATATAAACAAAAAGACCGAGAGTGAGACCGGCAAGAACCTGGCCAGGAACTGGTGGGTGAGTCATGATCGAGATAGCCACCACCGACGCCAGCACGAAAGTGCCGACCAATTCAGCAAAATATTTTTGCAGTTTCATAGAGAATGAATTAAATAATGAAGTAATTCCATTTAACCAAATCTTCGATTGCCTGTAAACCACCAATTATGAACCTAGCCCCTCTTATTGAACACCACTACCGCCGCGCTGACGGCGACTAAACCAAAAACCAGCAAAAACAAGCCATTAACTGGGATAGTGTTAATCGTAAATTTTGCCAAAATTTGATCCGGAATCTGCCCACCAAGTAAAATTTGTCGCATGGCATCGACACCGTAACTTAGAGGATTTAATTTTGCGATCACGCTCATCCACGTTGGCACGGAAGTCAGTGGGAAAAATGCCCCTGACAAAAAGAACATCGGAAAAATCAAAATCTGCATCAGTAAGCCAAAACTTTCCATAGTCCTCATCATTGAGGAAATGAAAAGACCCATGCCGGAAATTGCCAAAGCCACCAAAAACATAAAAAGAAAGAGCAAAGGCAAAGTAATTATATCAAGTTTCACGCCAATAAATGGCGCAAGCACGAGCAGAATTAAGGCTTGAGATGAGGCAATTACTGTCGCCCCCAAAGTTTTACCAAAAGCGATTGAAGAACGTGAAATTGGCGCCACCATCATTTCTCGTAGAAAGCCGAACTCTCGATCCCAGACTGTAGTAACGGTGGAAAAAAAAGCCACTCCCATCACATTCATTGCAATAATTCCCGGATACATAAACTGGATGAAATCCACTCCAAAATTTCCCTGAGCCAATGTTTGTTTCAAGCCGGAACCAAAAATCGCCAAGAACATCAATGGCTGGATTAAGGTCGTAAGGATACGAACTTTATCCCTCCAATAGCGAATCAATTCACGATGACAAATTGTAAATGTAGCTCCGAAAAATTGCATAAATTTTTATTAATAAAATTAACCTCTGCGCATGCGCATGTGCTGTCGCATAATATCCTTACCCGAAGCATTTTCCTCGCGGATTTTTCGTCCGGTCAAATGCAGAAAAACATCATCCAAAGTTGGTTTTCTTAAGCCAACGGTATCAATCGGAGTCCGCACTTCACGTAAAAGTTTTGGCAACATTGAAGCTCCATCTTCAACCTCAATTTCCAAACTATCATTTTCATCTTTGATTTTAGAATGACCCATTTTTTCCAATTCTACTTTTAAGCCCCTTTTGTCACGACTTTGCATTGTAATAATATTTCCCCCGACACCTTTTTTTAAATTTTCAGGAGTATCTAATGTGACAATCTGCCCGTGGTCAATTATGGCTATGCGATCACAAAATTCCGCCTCATTCATGTAATGAGTCGTCATGAAAATTGTCATCTGCTTTTCTCTTTTTAACTTCAGGATATAATCCCATAAATGCGCTCTGGTCTGCGGATCCAGCCCGATAGTTGGTTCATCAAGAAACAAAATCACCGGATAATGAATCAGGCCCCTGGCAATCTCCAGCCTGCGCTTCATTCCACCGGAAAAAGCTCTGATCTGATCATCTTTGCGATCCCAAAGATCCACCAATTGCAAAACTTCTTTCATTCTATGTTGATAGGCCTGCGCCGGCACATGATAAAGTTTGGCATGAAAGCGCAAATTCTCTTCCGCCGTCAGTTTGTCATCCAGCGAAGGATCCTGAAAAACCAGACCGACCGATTTGCGCACATCGTCACGCTCCGACACCGTGCTAAAACCATTGATCATAGCCGTCCCCTCGGTCGGCTCCAATAGTGTTGAAAGCATATTTATCGTCGTAGACTTGCCGGCACCATTTGGCCCCAGAAAGCCAAAAACCTCGCCTTTTTTTACTTCGAAACTAATGTTGTTTACGGCCGTAAAATCACCAAATTTTTTCACCAAATTTTCTACTTTGATAATACTCATATATTCAGCTCGTCATATATTCTTTGATCAATTTTGCCGCTTTTTGCAGATTACTAAAAGTTACATTTGGAATTGAGGCTCTCGCATAGCAGCGATAATCCTTTTTCGCCCTATCCGTTTCCGAAAAAAATAAATTTGAAGGAATAAGCACCACGCCTTTTTTGGCCAAACCGTAAAATATTTCCTCGGCTTCCACGCCGGTCTTTTTATTTCCGGAAATTCCCATTAAATCAAAACAGCTGTAGTATAAATTTTTATTATATTTCATGCCCAGGATTTCGTAAAAACTTTCCATGTTTACGCGGATTCTTTTTAAATATTCAGCCCTGTCTTCATCACCAAAAATCATGTGAGAGATGCCAAGATATTGAGAAGGACCAGTGGTAAACGCCACATGCTGAAATTCTCCGCGGATACCTCCCGGCGCCTTCGCGAAAACCAAAAGTTGCATCAGATCTTTGGCTTTATCCGAATGGCCTTTCAAAATATTTTCGGTAATATATTTTTGACCTTCTTTTTTAACCACAAATTCACCAAATCTAAGCCCCGTGCTTCTCTCGATTTTGCTCCTGCCACCAATCAAAATCGTGCGCTCCGGCGCCACATGCATGATCGTTTTTTTTCTGGCGAAAAAGAAATCACTATAAACCTCATCGGAAACAATTAAAGAATTTTTTTCTTTGGCAAACTTGCCGACTTTTTCCAAAAACTCTTCGCTGTTGCAAAACCCGGTCGGATTATTCGGATCAATAAGGCAAATCAGCTTAATATTGTCCGGAGTTTTTGCCAAAATTTCATCCAGATTTCCCACCACGTCACCGGTTTCCGGATTTACAGGAATGGAAAAAATATTGAGTCCCCGATTTTCCATGATCGTATTGTACGGCGCATAAACAGGGGAAGAAATGAGCACGGTATCTCCGGTCTTCAAATAGCCGCATTGAGGATCATTCAAAAGTTTGAAAATTGTGCCGATTCCATGTGAAACACCCTGCAAAAAAATCAAATCACGATAGTCCACGCCATAACCAAATTTTTCATTGTAATGGTTGGCCACCACCAGCCTCGTCAGTGTCTCACCTTGAGGATCAATATAAGATCCGCCGGATAAAGCCGCATATTTAAACATCTCAAAAATAATCTGTTTTTTGTCCCAATTTAGGCCCTGTTCCTTGGCATATTTCTCAATTCTCGTCAGGAAAAAATAAAAATCTTTCAGAACTCTCTCCGCCTTTTTTTCGGTATAAATTTGTTTGGCATGGGCCTGAATTTTCTCCCACAAAACTTCATAGCTATCTCTATTGTCAGAAACAAAATGATGATTGGGATTATTTAGCAGCATATCCACTTCCAACAAAAAAGCATAAAATTCACGTCCATGCACCGAAGGCGAAAAGCCATAACCGGGATCACCGCGCGACAAATCCACCACATTTTCCACGCCAACACTTTCATCGGCTACTTCCCGCAGCAAGCGAAAAATCCTGAAAGGATTGTCTTTCGCCAGATCAAAACCCCATTTATTGTCCGTCAATTTCATTGCCATACTTCCCGCACTCTAAAATTTTCAGCCTCAAAAGGCAAGGAAAAAGCCGCTCTATTTTCAAATTTTCTTTGAAAGAATATAATGGAAACATGAATAACTCGAATCGCAAATTTTTTTATTTAATCCTTTTAGCTCTTTCATTTTTTCTGATCGCCTGTTCAACTCAACAGGACGGCGAGACTACGACCTTAAAAGCTTCCAAAACCTCCAAATCCATAACTATCAAGCCTATGAAAATCACCAGCACCGCTTTTGCAAATAATGGCAATATTCCATCAAAATACACCTGTGACGGCGCTAATATAAATCCGCCACTTTCTTTCAGCGAAATTCCAGCCGCTGCCAAAAGTCTCGCATTGATTTCCGATGATCCCGATGCTCCAATGGGTACTTGGGTGCATTGGACAATTTGGAATATTGATCCAAAAACCGGCAGCATAGCCGAAAATAGCAAACCGGCCGGCATTGAAGGTACAACCAGTTTCGGCAACACCGGCTACGGCGGGCCATGTCCTCCATCTGGTGTACATCACTACCATTTCAAATTGTATGCGTTGGACACCAAGCTAAACTTGCCCATTTCCGCTAAAAAAACCGATCTCGAAAAAGCCATGCAAAAGCACATTCTAGCCCAGGCGGATCTGATTGGTTTATACACCCGCGCAAAATAAATCATTTCTGACACTGCTCGCAGTACACCGTTCCTCGACCAGCAACTACCGTTCTTTTCAAAATATTTTTGCATTTCAGACACTCCTCGCCACCACGCCCGTACACATATAAAAGCTCTTGATTGCGGCCTTTGCGTCCATTTGCATCCTGAAAATCGGAAATGCTCGTACCGCGATTTTTAATTCCCTGACGCAGCGCTTTCAAAACGCCTTCAAATAATTTTTCCAACTCTTTTTTCTTCAAATTCTCCATCCTGGCACCCGGTCTAATTCCTGCATAAAAACATCCCTCGTCGGCATAAATATTGCCAACACCGGCAATTAAGGACTGATCCAGAAGCCATTTTTTTACTACACCACTTTTCCCATTCATCATTTTTGTAAACTTTTCTAAATTCAAATCTCCGTTCAAAGGTTCCACACCCAATCTCGAAATTCCAGTCACTTCCTCGTATTCCGACGCTTTACAAATCCAAACTCTGCCAAATTTTCTCACATCACAAAAGCGCAACGAAATGCTATTAAAATCAATTCTCATTCTTTCGAATCTCAATATCTCGTCATCAATTCCTCGCGAAATTATGCGACCACTCATCCTCAAATGAATCGTCATCACGTAATCATTTTCAAAAAAAATATTGATAAATTTGCCGCGTCTGCTTACTTCCACCACGCGTTTATCCCTTACTGTAGCCACATTGTCCAGCGCGCCAATTATTGTATTCTCATGAGTGCCAACAAGATCTACAAAAAAACGCCCCACTAAAACAGGCTTCAAGTCCGAAACAATGGTTTCCACTTCCGGCAACTCCGGCATAAAAACAAATTACATGCCCTCAACTTCGACATCGCCATTCACTTTGCACTGACAGCACAAACGATGCTCCCCATCTTTCATGCACATCATTTCCAAAGTCTGCGCCTCTTTTTCTTCCATCGGACTGATATTTTCTTTGCCTTGGTGCACCTGAATAATACAAGTTCCACACACTCCATCTTCACAGCCGAACGCGATCGGCCAGCCTTTTTCCCGCACGGCATCTTTCAGAAAACTGCCCTGAGCAGTATCAATCGTTTCTCCACTATTTTTGAATGTAACTTTAGACATGCGGCCATTATCCTACATCTCATTCAAATTGCAAATTTTTCTCAAATATGGGAAAATAAAAAACATGCTAAACCTCCTCAAACTTTTTTCAGAAAAAGATAATTATCTGCTTTTTGGCGAATCTATGCACGGACTTGAAAGAGAATGTTTACGCATGGATAAGGAAGGGATGATCTCTATGAAACCGCATCCTGAAGCCCTGGGATCGGCTCTGAAAAATTCACTGATCACCACGGATTTTAGCGAAGCCCAATTAGAACTCATCAGTCCACCACGCAATACAGAAGGAGCCACTGCTGATTATTTGAAAAATGTGCACACTTTTATGGCCCGGAATCTCGGTCATGAATTTTTCTGGCCCTTCAGTATGCCCTGTCAGTTGCCAAAAAATGCCGATAAAATTCCACTGGCTGATTACGGCAATTCTTTTGAAGGAAAGGCAAGAACTAAGTATCGTCTTGGCCTAAGTCACCGATACGGCCGTAAAATGCAAACAATCTCAGGCACGCATTATAATTTTTCTTTTTCGGAAAATTTCTGGAAATTTTTGCATGTGCGACAAAGTCGCATGCCAAAATCTAATCTCCAAAATTTCATTTCCGAGCAATATCTCCACCTCATCCGCAATTTTCTCCGCTACAGCTGGCTGAATACTTATCTTTTCGGCGCCGCGCCGGTGCTCGATGAAAGTTATCTTTTGCATAAGCCGATCTTCGGTTTTCGTAAACCAAAATATTTGAAAAAATTTGCCAAAAATACTTACTACGGCGAATATGCCTGTTCTTTTCGCATGAGCGAATTAGGCTATTATAGCAAAGTCCAAACCCAGCACGCAGTTTCATTTAACAGCCTCAAAGAATATATTGCAGATCTGACTAAGGCTATTTCTACTTCCGAACCAAAGTACAAAAATTTTCCCGGTCTGAATGATCACGTTTTGCAGAAGGAAGCCGAGCATTATTCACGTATTCGTCCCAAGCAAATTTTGCAAACCAAGCCGGGTGCTCTAGCGCAAAAAGAAACCCCACTCGAGGCCTTATCTAAGCGCGGAATCTTGTATGTTGAAGCTCGCGCCATCGACATAAATCCTTATTCGCCAATCGGCCTGGACATTGATCAGCTGGAATTTTTGCACGTCTTTTTGGTTTACTGTCTTTTTAAACCAAGTCCACGCATTGAGGAATGTGAACATTGCCGGATCACCGGCAACCAAAATAATGTTTCGATTTATGGGCGCAAGCCGGGCCTGACTTTGATTAAAGATAATAAAGAAATTGAAATGAAAATTTGGGCACGTGAAATTCTTAAAGAAATGATGCCCATAGCGAAATTATTAAATAAAAATTCCAAAGATAAAAATCACGAAAACAGTCTTCTCGCCCAGCTGGATAAACTCGAAAATCCTTATCTTACGCCCTCCGCCAGAATTGTCAGTAAATTAAAGAAGCACAAGCAAAGTTTTCTGGAATATGGCTTGGAGCTGGCCAAAAGTCACTACCATTATTTCCACAAACAAAAGCTGAATTCCAAAACGGAAAAGGAATTTGAAAAAATTGCCACCGATTCTCTCACAGCTCAAAAGAGACAGGAAATGATCGACGATACTTTTACGGAAGACTATGAGGATCTGGAATTTTCCACGCAAATTTTGATCAAAGAAGCGTTCAAGCGCAAAATCCACGTGGAGATTATTGATCGCAAAGAAAATTTTATTGAATTGAGCAAAGGCGATCACGTTGAATACGTAAAGCAGGCTACAAAAACTTCACGCGATTCCTACATCACTTTTTTAATCATGGAAAATAAAAATGTGACTAATCAGATTTTGGAAGCTGGCGGTCTACGAGTGCCAAAGGGCGAAGCTTTTACCAGTCCGGAAGCCGCAATCGCCGCCTATGAAAAATTTTCAAAAATAAAATCCGTTATCAAACCGACTACTGCAAATCACGGCATTGCCGTTTCTTTTGCCGAACCTGAAGACAAAAAATCTTACGTCAAAGCGGTGCATGAAGCTTTCAAATTTGGCGCCACGATTTTGGTGGAAGAATTTATCGATGGCGAAGAATATCGCTTCCTTGTGATCAATGACAAAACCCGCTCAATTGTGAAAAGAATTCCCGCGAACGTCACCGGCGACGGCATCCATACAATCAAGGAATTAGTTGAAATAAAAAATAGCGACCCCAAATATTATAAATATTTCAACACTTATACCATTAAAACAGGCCAGACAGAAGCCGAACACCTTAATTCACAAGGTCTTACTTTTGCAAGCATTCCCCCCAAAAATAAACGCATTTTTCTTCGTACAAATTCCAATGTTGGCACCGGCGGCGACCCGATAGAGTGCTCCGACAGCATTCACAAAAGTTATAAACAGTTGGCAGAAAAAGCCGCTGCTGTCGCCAAAGCAAAAATTTGCGGCGTGGACATGATGATCAAAAACCCTGAAGAACAAGCCCGCGAAAATTCCAAAAAATCGCCTGCCAACTACACCATCATCGAAATCAACTACAACCCCGCCCTGCAGATGCACCATTATCCGGTCGACAGCGAAGGCAAAAACGTGGCCGTGGATGTACTGGATTTATTGGGTTTTTAATATATGTTTCCTCGGAAATCTATATCGATGATTTCAATACTTCCATTATTAACCACGAATATTATCCTAATTTTCCCTAACCTTAAACGATATGTACTTCTGCCACAATTAACCAGTTTTTTTACTCCAGGCATTGCGAAAGGATTTTGCTTTAACTCATTTAGTTTTTTTTTCAACCTAACCCTCATTTTACTGTCCAAGGAGTCTATGAATTTACTAATTTTATCTGGCATTATAGGTAATCAATTAAGTCATCAACTTTGATTCCTTTGCCATTATTGTCTCTGTCTGCATTGAAAACATTACCGGGTCTGTCCTGTAGAAAATTTTTGACAAGGACAATTCTGATTAGAGAACTTGCCGGCACTCCGTAAGAATTTGCCTTCTGTTGAATAGCTTTTTTTAGCTTGTCATCAACCTTTATTTGCAACAGATTCATACTTATTTAATGATAAAATCATAATTATTATATACTTTTATAAGTATAATGTAAATACGACATTGGAATCCAAATCATCTATAGCAGGCAAACTTAAAATTTTCTTAAAATCGGCAGAAATTGATTTGATCAACTATTGAAAATCTATTGTAATACCAATTTTCGTCCTGGGACGATCTGTTGCCTTATTCTCAGTAGTAAATTAGAATTACCTCACTATGGTGCAAAGGTTACAAACTCCAACTATAAATATAGGCAAAGTAAAAATTGGCGGCTCTCACCCAATTGTCATTCAGTCGATGACAAATACCAACACTTCGGATGCCAAAGCCACAGCTAAACAAATCATTGAATTAAACGAGGCAGGTTCGGAAATTGTGCGCCTCACCGTGAACACCAATTTGGCCGCGCCAAAAATTCCGGAAATCAGAAAAATTCTTGATGCCAAGGGTTACAAAGACCTCCCACTCATCGGCGACTTTCATTACAACGGTCACGTTCTCTTGAAAGATTTTCCGAAAATGGCTAAAGCACTCGATAAATATCGCATCAATCCGGGCAATGTCGGCTATGGAGAAAAACACGATTACAATTTTGGCACGATCATAAAAATAGCCAAAGAAAATGATAAACCCGTGCGCATAGGAGTAAATTGGGGCTCGCTCGATCAGGATCTGCTCATGGAATTGATGAACAAAAACAGCCGCCTCATTAAGCCAAAATCCGACAAGGAAGTCATCATCGACGCCATGGTGCAGTCCGCACTCCGATCGGCCGAACTCGCCGAAAAACTCGGCCTCGCCCAAAACAAAATCGTTCTCAGTGTAAAAATGTCCATTGTCCGGGACATGGTCAAAGCTTACGAACAACTCGCTGCCAGAATGTCAAAAAATAAGCATCTCTATGCCCTTCATCTCGGCCTCACCGAAGCCGGAGTCGGCCTCCAAAGCCTCGTCTCCAGCTCTGCTGCGCTCGCAATTCTCCTCCAGCAGGGAATTGGCGACACCATCCGCATTTCGCTCACGCCCACACCCACCCAGCCACGCACCAAAGAAGTGGAAGCCTGCAAAACCCTGCTCCAATCTCTTG
>JACRIB010000055.1 GCA_016235895.1 Candidatus Peregrinibacteria bacterium
ATTGTTGTGGGCAAATTCATGGTGAATTTTGCAGAGAGGGATGATGGAATTGTGGTTTTTGCTTTCACTGTAGCGGTCGGTGTGATGGAGTACCTCATATGGAGAATTGCAGTTTGGGTAAGAACATTTGCCGTTTGTGGGTTGGATTACCTGGCGTCTTCTTTCGGCGCTGATATAGCGTGATTACTGAAAAGTATCATCGGTGAGACTTCTACCACCTGTACAATAAAAAATCTTTTTGAATTTTCGCAACCTTTTCAAATTGCCGTGTTATTGGTAGTGTACGGATGATTTTAGCGGGCACTGAAATTATCCGTGCCTCAACCATTCAAATTACATAATTAACCATATCTATGTCCCAAGATCTTCCTTCCGAGGTCCAGCAGCAGATATTGGCGGAATTCAAAGATGACCCTCAAGTTTTTGAGAAAATCTATGAATTCTACTACGAGATGATTCTCAAATATCTGGTCAAAAGGACCATGTCCGCAGAGGTCGCGTATGATCTTACCGCTGACACCTTTATCAAGGCTTTTGAAAGCCTGCATAAATTCAAATGGACCGGTGTGTCCATAAAAGTCTGGCTCTACAGAATCGCGATCAATGCGCTGAAAAATCAGCGCCGACATCCGGAATCATCGGCTCTGGAGAATGTGCCGGAAGGACACGAGAGTTTGGCCGCGTACACCACGCGGCACGGAGCCTTAGCATCGGCGGCGGACGCGCGAGAAGAGCTGAAAGAATTGGACAAAGTCTTATTTGGAGATGAAGAAATGGCAAAACTAAGTGACGCGATGGCCACTCTCAAGCCGGAGCATCAAAACATAATCAGTCTGTATTATTTTACGGGAATGTCGCAGAAAGAAATCGCGGAAACAACGGAAAGTTCGGAAAGCGCGGTCAAAGCCACAATGCATCGGGCGATGACCAATTTGAGAGAATTATTATCACCTAACCCAGCCTAAACATATGGATAAAAATAAATTTACAAACAGGCCGGTGGATAAAATAAAGCTGAATAAAAGCAAAGAATATTTGTGGAAATATTTGAGCAAAAAAATTGAGATGAAAAAGCAGCATGCCGTGCAAAGCGTGGAAGATGATCGTGGGCCGGTGGATGGCAAGGCCACTTTTGGTGATTTTTTTAAATCCCTATTTAGAATGCCGGAAAGATTGGCATCGATGGGGGTGATCGCCGGACTTCTGATTATCGCGCTGGTTTTCAGCAGTACTTTACGCGGCTGGTTTGGAGCGAAAATTGAAGTGGTGCACGCTAATTTTGAGATGGTGGCGGAGAAAGAAGATGCCAGCGGCGTTGCCGGCAATAGCGGATTTAATCTCACAGCGACGGAGGATGTGAGCTTGGACACGGTGAAAGAATATTTGAAAGTGCAGCCGGAAGTAAAATTGGATATTGAAAAAACCGGTAAAGGAAAATATGAAGTGAAGCCGGTGAAAGGCCTGGAAGGCAATAAAATTTATAATTTCTCGATTCAAACCGATCATGGAGATTTGAGCTGGGCTTACCAGATTCAAGATGTTTTCAAGGTGGATGGCACATTGCCCGCGAATCAGGCCACTTCCGTGCCTTTAAATAGCGGCATTGAGATTAATTTCAGTCATGACAATTATGATTTCGACCACATTAAAGATTACTTTGAGATTACACCGAAAGTGGAAGGTAAATTCCAAAAACATGAAAGAATTCTGGCTTTTGGGCCCAAATTTGATGAATTAAAGGCGGGCACAATTTACACAGTAAAAGTCAAGAAAGGTTTTGCAGTGAATGGTAGCGATAAAAAGCTGACCGGTGATTTTGTTTTCAAGTTTGAAACCGCCAATTCCGCCGCCTATCAACAACATTTCACCTTCCAGAGACAATATTATGAAATTACTTCCAATTCCGCTGTCGCGCTGGACATGTCCGCTTATAATTTTGAGCAAATGAACAAAAAGGACGTACAGATTCAAGTTTATAAATACAAAGACGAAAATCAGTACGTCAAAGAAATCAAAAATTCCATGCAGGTACCGCAATGGGCTTACTATTCACGAAATTCCTATTTGCATCCCCTGGAAGGATTGCAGGATTTGGGCAGTTTTAAGGGCCTGATAGAAAAACCGAGCAGCTGGCATTCTTATGTCTATTTGCCGGGTGAGGCTTTTGAAAACGGACATTACCTTTTGCAGGTGGATGATGCCGGAATCAAGTCTCAAGCCTTGCTGCAAATAACCGATTTGTCGGCTTATGCCAATGTTTCTTTGAGCGATTCGGTACTGTGGGTAAATGATTTAAAAACAGGTAAACCGGCTTTAAACGCCACGGTGGAAATTGGTGACATCAAAGAGCAAACCGGCAGCGATGGCGTGGCGCGTTTCAAAACTCCGGAAAAATGGTTGAAGCACCGGTCAAAAGGCGAGAATGAAATCGAGGACGTGGTAAAAATCAAGGCTTTGGACGGAAAAATATTGATCATGCCTTTGGATTCGGCGGTTTATTTTGCCGCAAATGCGGGCGATCACTATTGGAAGAGTTTATTGACCGACCGTCCGAAATACAAACCAACCGACACGGTGAGCTTCTGGGGCTTTTTGAAGCCAAAATCCGGTGTAGCCAAGCCGGACAATTTAAAGATGAAATTGATTCTGGATTGGGATACTTTTGTTGCGGATGTGCCGCTGGAAATAAGTGATGACACTTTGCAAGGCAAGATCGATCTGAAAAGTGTAAGTCCGGGATATTATTATTTGAATTTATATCAGAACGATGAATTGATTTCTTCCACTGGAATCGAGGTCGAGGATTACGTTAAACCGGCTTACAATCTGACAATGGAAGTCGACAAACACGCCGTATTTGCCGGAGAAACAATGAATTTCAAAATAAAATCGGCGTTTTTTGACGGTACTCCGGTGGCAAATTTGGACTTGAACGCGTCAAATGATCAAAAAATACGGACCGATCTCAAGGGCGAAGCAAAAGTGAGTAAGGTCGCCGAAAAATCCCCCTGTTCCGATTACGAAGAATATTGTTCGGACCAGGATTCTTTTTATTATCAAATAGAGTCCAAACTTTCCGAGGAAACTTCAATTCAAGCCGCAAACAGTGTGCAGATTTTCGGTTCACATTTGAATATCGGCAGCAAAGCTCAAACAAACAAAAAGGCTGATGGCAGTTATGTCGCCGCTCTTGCCATAAAAACCGATTGGATCGATCTCGGCAAAATAAACGGCGATACGCCGGACTATGAAAATTATGTCGGAGAGACGGCAAAAAATAGAAAATTCACCGGCAAAATTGTCGAATCTCATTGGGAAAAAGTGGAGACCGGCGAATATTACAATTTTCAGACAAAGCTGACGGAAAAATCTTATGATTATAAGGAGGTTAAAAAAGACCTTGGTTTAATTAACGGCTCGACCGATGCCAATGGTGAAGCTTCCTATGAATTCGCCATCAACCCGAATAAATATTATACGATTATGTTGCAGTCACCGGATGACCAGGGAAATATGGCTCATCATAATCAAACGGTTTATGGCGATATGAGCAAAAGCTCGGGATATGATTATTATAATGTAAAAGTTTTGAATAATAACCAGAACGATCACGGCACAAATTATAAATTTGAGATTGGTGAAACGGTAAATACGGCTATTGCCAATGGTGACGTGGCTCTTTCAAAAGATACAAAGGGTAGTTTCTTATTTATGCAGGAAGTTAATGGCATACAAAAATACGCGGTGAAAGACAGCCCGTATTATTCGTTCGATTTCGCCAAAGATGACGTGCCAAACATTTATGTGGAAGGAGTCTGGTTTGACGGAAAGAGCTATAAGGTGGCCTATAATGCTTCCGTTTACTACAAGACGGATCTCAAAAAATTGAAGATCAAGATTGCGGCCGACAGAGGTGATTACAAGCCCGGTGATGAAGCGAGTTTGACGGTGAATGTGGCTGACCAATCGGGAAATCCCGTGAGAGCCAAGGTGAATTTTAATATCGTGGATGAGGCTTATTATAAAGCTGTTTATAATGGCGTAGCAGATCCGCTGGATGATATTTATGCTTATAGCGATCGTGGAATTCTGACCAGTTATTATTCTCACGACAATCCTTTAAATTCCGCCGGTGATTCCGGCGGAAAGGGTGGCTGTTTTACCGGCGAGACGCAGATTTTGATGGCCGATGGCACTACCAAAGCGATTAAAGACATTCAAAAAGGTGATAAAATTCTGACCAAGGCGGATGAGTTCTCGGCGAAATTGATTCCGGCGGAAGTGACCGGCAAAATGGTGAAATATGTTGGCGAGTATTTGTTGATCAATGATAATTTGGAGGTGACGGCGGAACACATCGTGTTTGCCAATGGTAAATGGGAGCGAGTAGCCAACTTGAAAATCGGTGATCGTTTGGTAAACAAGGACGGCAAGATGACGGAAATCGCTTCGATAAGCCGAGTAGTGAGACCGGTGGATGTTTACAATATTGAAATCAAGGACTATCACACTTATTTTGCCAATGGTTTCTTTGTGCATAATGAAAAAAGTGATGGTGACTATTATGTGAGACAGCAATTCAAGGACACGGCGTTTTTCTACATGGTGGATACGGGCGTCGATGGCCGTGGCAGCGTGAAATTCAAGTTGCCGGACAACATTACTTCCTGGAGAGTGATGGCGCGTGCTATTGATCCGGATGGACTGCAGGCTGGCACGGAATCACAAGATATCAAAGTGACTTTGCCGTTCTTCGCGGACATAATTTTGAATCGAGAATATTCGGTGAAGGATAAGCCGATGATAAAGGTACGCGCTTATGGCAAGGATTTGAAGGATGGTGATGACGTGAGCTTTAAGCCGGAGGTGGATGGATTGGCCGAGAAAGTGATAAGTGGCAAAGCTTTTGTCGGCAGCTATTTCAATTTACCGGCGCTACCAATCGGCACTCATGACGTGACGGTGAAAGCGGACTTTGGCAATTTGAAAGACGCTTTGAAAAAACCTTTTGAGGTGAAGGGTTCGCGCTTGAAACAGGACGTAGTGAAAATCGTGAGAAATATTGACGACAAGTCCGTGTTTGAATTGGGGAAACAAGGTCCGACGCAAATCGAATTCCTAGATGGCGGCGTGGCTTATTACTACTATAATTTGCTCGAATTGGCTTACGATGACGGCAATCGTTTGGATCAAGTGGTGGCGCGTAAAGCGGCCAGAGAAATTCTCAATAAATATTTCGGCAAGAATTTACAGTCGCAAGAAGATGAAAACGGTAACTATATTGTGAAAAGTTATCAGCGACAAGGCGGGCTTTCATTGTTGCCTTACAGCAGTCAAGATTTGAGGCTTTCGGCGCTGGTGATGGCCTTCGATCTGAATCAAGATCGTTACAGCAAACAGGCTCTTCGAGATTATTTCTATGGTGTGTTTAAAAATTCAAAATCAAATTTGGACGATGTGGTCTTGGCACTTTTGGGTCTGGCCGGCATGAAAGAACCGGTGCTGCTGGATTTGAGGGAGATTATGAAGGCTGAGGAACTTTCCGTGCAACAAAAATTATACCTCGGTTTGGCTTTCGCCAAGATTGGCAGTGATACGGACGCGCGCGCGATTCTGAAGAGTGTGGTGGAAAAATTGCCAAGTGACACAAGTTATCAAGGCGTGCAAAATATGGCTCTGGCCGCTGCTTTAGCGGCTGATATAAATGATACGGCGACATCAGAATCCTTATGGAAAAATGTGGAAGATATTGGTTTCAAAGATCAGGATTTGGTGAATTTATATGAACTGGGCTATGTGGCCAATTCTATCAAAAACGCCAAAAAAGAACCGGTGAAATTCACTTACAAACTAAACAAGCACGAAGAAAGCGTGGAATTGGAACCTTGCGGCTGCAAAGGAATGATGGCTTTCCCCGGGGATGAAGTGGCTGTTTCGGTGAGCAAAGGAGCGGTGGCGGCGGTGTTGAATTACGAGGACAGCGTGGAGCCGGGGCAATTCAAAAAAGATCCGAAATTAACTATCGGCCGACAATATTTCGTGAATGGAAATGAGACCACGAAATTTGGTGAAGGTGACATTGTGAAAGTGGTTTTGACGGTAAATAATCCGGGTAAAATCCAGATGCCGTTTTATAGAATCAGGGATATTTTGCCGAGCGGACTTACGCCTGCGACGGGCTATGTACCTTTTCATTACTATGGTGGCAATACCACTATCAGCTATCCGTTTATGATTAATGGGCAGGAGGTGAATTTTGTCTGGTTTCCGTTCTTCGAAGAAGTGGTGAAAGGTACATCGCAATCAAAAATTTCATATTATGCCAAAGTGGTAAATCCGGGTGATTTCTATGCCGATCCGGCCAGGATTGAGGCCTTTTATGATCAGAAAGTGGCGAATATTTCGGATAGCGCGATGGTGAAGATTAAGGTGGCGGAAAAATAGATTGCAAGGAGGGGTGAAAATGATTAAAATCCGGTTACTAATAATTAAAAATTATATGAAGAAAACTCTTTTAGTTGTCGTGATGGCCGGTTTAATCCTTGTGGGTTGCAGTGGAAAACCAAAGGGCATAAGCACTGTGCCTTCAAAAGATGAATCGATAGGTTCTTTGAACTGTAATAAAGGTATGTCCGAATACAAGTTGGCAAATTCTCCAGTGCAGTTTTGTTATGACAAAACTTGGGGTGAGCCGGTTGTGACGGCAGCTAAGGCAAAAACGGGATCTGCTGAAACTGTAAATTTTGGGACGGCTGATAACGATAAGGCGCCGATGCTTTGGATCGAATCTAATGATTACGCTCCGGCAAGCGGTGAGAAGGCTGTGAATTTTACTCTTTTGAATGCGATGGCTGCAGACGAGGCCAAGTTGAAAACTCAAATTAAAAATGCCGCCGGTTATGATGAAAAAAATATCAAATCCGCCAGGAAAACCGATGTGAGCACCGTAAGATCAATCAGGGCAGAAGTGGGAGGAAACGTAAACAAATTAATTTATTTTATTCCCTTTGCCTACGAGGGCTACAACATGGTAATTTCCGGCAATGCCGACATGGCCGAGGTGGTCGATAATTTGGCATTTGATATGGTGCTGTAGAAAAACCTTGTGCGGATTTTTATGGTTTGTACTGCTTTTCGCAGGAGAGGGTGGAACTGTCGGCGTTTAAAGCTGGCGGTTTGACGGTATATTCAAATTTTAAAGTGCATTTTTCAATTTCTGTCACGATAAGGGTTCCCGGATCTAGCAAGTTGACTGTCCAGTAAATATCTGGAATATCTTTGGATATAGTCAAAACCAAGCTTTTGCCATCAAGTGCGTCTATTAGTAATGATGATACTGCGTTGTCGCCGCCAAATGATTCCTTGCCATTGAGTTTATTTTTAAAATATTCAAAACTTTTTTGATCTTTCCAGAGAGTAATAAAGTATCCTGGAGCTTTTGGTGAAAATAGAACATAAATATTTTCACCTTTTTTGCAAACGCCAATTAGGTCACCCATGTCATCGCTGCTCTTATTGGCGTCATAAAATGCTTTTGCCTGTTTGGTAAATTCTTTAACCGTGGATTCATTTCCAATAATTCTTTTAAGGTCCGTCTGAACTTCTTGCGAATCTATGGCTTTAATTAAAAATTTTATTTTATTTCCGTCACCAAGTAGCTGATTTTTTGATTTAGTACAATATTGCTCTGCGGAATTTTGAAGATCGAAAACTTGACTCATCAAGTAAGTGGATTTTTTTACAGCCTCGTCAGTTTTGCTGAGTTTTGCAGCAGGAGTTGCGGGAGATTTTGCCGAAGAGTCCTGGCTGGAAGTTGTGGAGGGATTAGGAGTAATTACCGATTCGTTTTTTTTGTAAACCGGATCATTGCCGCAGGCGGTGAAGATGAAGAGCGAGAGAAAGGTGAGCGTGGCAAGTCGTTTCATATAATTTTTGATTAAATAATTTTGAACATTTAACATTAAGCTACCGGTTGGTTTTTTTTGCAATCATTTAGTGTTGTCTCGCGTGTGACAACACTTTTTTGTTTTGATTTTTGTTTTGCAGCAGCCATTTTTATTTTTTAATTTTTAAATAATTTTGCAAAATTATTTTTTGTACTATCGTTTGGGGTGCAAGTGATTCAAGAGTGAATGCGAGGATCAAGAGATACCTCAGTTCCAAGAGTCAAATTGTCTACGTGAACCATAGTCGTGAAATACACGGCATGTTCTTTGACATCTCGGTCTGTTTAGTAAAAACAACAAAGAAAAAAGGAGAAAGGTCATGTTCAGGAAGCTGCTTTTGGTCGTCATCATGTTGATGGCGGCGTGCGAGTCGGAGAACAAGATCCCGCAGGATGGCAGCGATGCCATTTCGACGGAGGCCGTCTACGGCATCCTCAACGCTTCGCTCACCGGCAACTCGTTCAAGATCCCGGTGCCGCAGGGCAACAACTGGGAGATCACGGAGTCGTGGGCCGAGCACTGCAAGAAGTGCAACGCGAAGGGCTACGACAAGGTCAGCGATGGCTTCTTCGGCGACTTCTGCCAGTTGAGTCACGCCACCAACAACCCGAAGGGCTACGGTTGCAAAGATTACTGCAAGTACGGCTGGGATTTCAACTTGTCCGGGAATAGCGATCTCGGCAAGTCGGTTCTGGCCAGCGGTGACGGTACCGTACTTCAACTGATGATTGGAAAGAATCAGTTCGGTGGCTACAAGGGTGGCGGCTGGGGCAACACCGTGCTGATCAATCACGGCAACAACATCTGCAGCCGCTACGCTCACCTCAAGGACGATTCGATCGCGGTGGCGGAAGGGCAGGATGTCTGCCAGGGCCTGAAGATCGGCGAAGTCGGAGGTACGCCCTCGGTTGGAACGCATCTGCACTTCCAGTTCGAGGACTGTGAGACGCATCTGCCCATCGCCATGGGTTTCACCGATGGAAACGGTGTGCCCGAGTGCGTCATGGGGGACGATCTCTACACGAATGGCGTCTACACGGCGCTGAAGCTGACGAATACGGAAAAGTCCTTCTGCAGCGAGGCTGATCTGGATCCGTACAAGCCGGTGTTGGACTGCAAGATGCAGTGTCCGCTCAATCTTGGCTGTGCCAACAAGGGCGCGATGCCCTTCCCAGATCTGGCCGGCGTGGAGAATTCGACCAGCTGGGCGGTCAACTACCTCTGGCACGAATGCGCGGTGGACGGCAAAAACGGAGGTAACTTCTCCGGCTACGTCGCACTCACGCGGGCGGAAGCGCTGAAAATCGCGCTGACGGTGTTCGGACTGACCAAGGGCTGCGAGGGGACGAGCGAACCTTTCGGGGATGTGAATCCCACGGATTGGTTCTACCCCTATGTGGTCTGCGGCGTGAAGTACGGCATCATCAGCACGAATTACAACGGCTTCAATCCGAATGAGGCGGTGTACTTCAGCGAAGCGGCAAAGATCGCGGTGGAGGCCGCGGTGAAAGCCGGCAAGCGGGAAATTCAAACCGGCACCTACGCCAACTTCCCGAAGCTGAAGATCAACGACTGGTCATACAAGTACATGCAGACCCTGGCTTTCTACAACGGCATGGATGCGGATCTGACGCAAAAGGATCCCTACGACTATGTGCAGCGTGGAGAGTACGCGCGGATGGTTGCGGCGCTGTCGCCCTGCTATTGTTCGGTGAACAAGTGCGAGGGCGGTTGCGATTGCAACAAGGCCACCTACATTTGCGGAGGCATGACTGTCTCCAAGAGTAACGGTGGTGGCAAGGGTCAGTACGCGGGTGGATCCGGTGGCGGCGCGAGTGATGCCGGAAGCTTTTCCGCCAGCAGTGGCGGGGAGGCGGCGGATGCCGGAAGCTCTGAAGTGGACACGAATACCAACGGTGGTTGCACGTGGCCCGGAACTTGTAAGGAGATTGGCTGCGAATGCGGCAAATGTCCGAGCTTGAATCCGAACTGCGGAGTCCTGAACTGCGGCGCCTGTGACAACGGCAAGCTCTGCAGCATCGGGGGCAAGTGCCAGAAGCCGAAAGACCTGTCGTCGTACTACTGCGAGTCGGACTGTAAAGACAGGGACTGCGGCCCGGACAAGTGCGGCGGATACTGCGGAATCTGCCCGAAGAAAAGCTTCTGCAACAACACCACCGGCAAGTGCATAAGCTGCACTTCGAAGTGCACCAACAAGGAGTGCGGCTTTGATGGCTGCGATGGCAGTTGTGGGACTTGTTCCAGCGACAAGTTCTGCGATAGCTACTACAAGTGCCAACCGCTCTGTACTCCGAGCTGCTCAGGCAAGGAGTGCGGGTCGAATGGCTGCGGTGGCAGTTGCGGCGAGTGCCCGAGCGGCAAGACCTGCAACAACGGCAAGTGCGTGCAGGGCTGCGTGCAATCGGAGTACTGCGCGGCGAACGGCTACGAGTGCGGGTCTTGGTTGGGAAAACCGGGTGGCAGCTGCCAAGGTTCCACCCTGAACTGCGGTTTCTGTTCTACCGGGAATGCCTGCCAAAGCGGCAAGTGCGTACCCCAACCTCAGGTCAACAGCTGCGATCCGACAAAGGGCTACACCATCCACTTCAACGCTGATTTCGGCAAGTGGGAGTCCATCACTTCACCGAGTCAGCAGTACTACGTGGGAAACTTCACCGGAGTGATGGCGCTTCACTACAATTGCAGTGAACTTCCGGCGATGCTGCTCATCAGTCAGACCACTTCCAATGGCTCGATCTGGCTCCAAGACAACACACTGCCGTCCTTCGCAGTGTGGTGGCCTTGGCCTTCCGGCAAGTCGATTCCCTTCCCTGCTCCCTCCTTCCTGCCTGATGTGGTGATCAATGGCTTTCCCATTAAAGTCGGGGACAGCATCCTCATCAGGCTCCCCTACAACTAGACAGACAGAGAGTTGCAAAAAAGAGGGCCCCGACATTTCGTCGGGGCCCTCTTCCATGTACGCGACTAAATTTAGTAATTTCGCAATCCGATCTCCTAGACTTTCAGGTTCAAATGGGTTACCTTGGGACCGTTTATGGCAAAGAAAAAGGTTCAAAAAAGGTCTGCTAAAGGTTTCGCCGATGTGCTGATCGGTCTTCAATATGGCGACGAGGGCAAGGCCAGAATTGTTGATATGCTAGCCAAAGATTACGATGTGATCGCGCGTTTTAACGGTGGCGCGAATGCAGGTCACACCATCGAAACCAAGGACGGCGGCAAAGTCGCCCTTCAGCAGGTCCCTTCGGGAATTTTTTATCCCAAGAAAATTTTGTACATTGGTTCGGGCTGTGTGGTAAATGTGGAAAAATTGGCGATTGAAATTGAAAAATTGGAAAATATTAAGGGGGTGAAAGTAGACCTCACCAACAGACTGCGAATTTCCTGCCAGGCCAGCGTGATTCAGCCACATCATCTGCTGATCGATGCCGAAACCGGCAAGACTATCGGTACGACGAAAAACGGTATCGGTCCGTGTTACGCGGACAAAGCTCTGCGCATGGATGGCGAGCGTTTGTTGAACATAAAACTTGGTGATCTGCTCGACGACCCGCAAGAATATTTCAAAAAAATTAAGGCAAATTATTTGGCAGTTTGTGGAAAATATGGCATTGATCATGCGCACGCCGACAACATCATCGCCACGATGGAAAGTTTTTTCAACCGCATCAAAGAATATATTGAGCCGGACACACTTTTCCTCGAGAAAAAAGTACAAAAAGGCGCGAAAATTTTGTTTGAAGGCGCGCAATCGATTATGCTGGACATTACGAAAGGATCAGTTCCTTATGTCACTTCCAGCAACACAGTCACGGCCGCAGCTTACGTCGGAGGCGATCTTTCTCCCAATTATCATCGCAAGACAATCGGCGTGGCCAAGGCGATTATGTCGCGCGTGGGCTACGGTCCTTTCGCTTCGGAATTCGGCGGTGAGCGTTCCGAGAAATATTGCATGGCGACGGAAGGTGGCAAGTCCAAACATCCGCAGCCGGTTGAGGCAAAATACGATATTGAAAAATTATTAAAATCCGGAGATTATTTTGATATCGGTGTGGCTCTGCGCGTGCTTTCGCACGAATATGGCACGGTTACGGCTCGTCCGCGTCGTGTGGGCATACTCGACCTCGTGCAGCTCGCGTACGCGATTCGCATGAACGGTGTGGATGAATTGATGATTAACAAATGTGATATGCTCAATGTTTTCGCGCGCACGAAGCGCGGTGTTTTGCCGATTGTGAATGGGTATACTTTGGATGGTCGCGAGATCGATTACGTGCCCGGCACAGTGAAGGCTTATTACAGTGTGAAGGCGAAGGTGGAATATAAAAAATGCTTTGATTCGGACGTGAGCGGGGTGCGAAAATTCGGCAAATTGCCGAAAGAATTGCAAGGTTTATTGCGCGAAATCGAATCTTTCTGCGGCTGCAAGATCGCCGGGGTGGGCGTGGGGCCGGAAAGGGAGCAGTTTGTGAAGGTGTAGACTTCGTTCCAGTTAGGATCAAAGTCGTCCATTCTCTTTCGAACACTGGTGTAGACAGTGCTCACTGTTCCTCCGTTGCTATTTCCCGGTGCCATGGTAAACCCGGGGATTTCTGGTCCAATGTTGCGCACATCAATATGTCCGGTTCCAGCATCAAATGGATTATCATAAGGTTCAAAATCTTGGTGTTCCATACACTGTAAAATTTAATGATTGGCAGGTATTTTAACCGAAATCAGGCTGATGCAAGCAAAAATCAGTGTTTTGACATATTTTCTTTTTGACCGCTCCTTCCCCGCCGGCGGGACTTTTTGATCTGTAAAAAATGACAAGTTGATTTCGCAACCCTTTTTTGGGAGAATTGGCACAATTAATTCACAGCAATAAAATGGCCGACTTACAGAACGCACAAAATCCTCAGACCGCCTCATCCGCTGACGACTTTTTCACCGCCACCCTTCCCTACCACGCTGCCCGGCCCGCTGGCAAAATCCAGATTACACCTTCCAAGCCACTCAACAATAAGCGCGATCTTTCCCTCGCCTATACGCCCGGCGTCGCCGCTGTGTGCAAGGCCATCGCCGCAAATCCGCCCGATGTCTGGAAGTACACCAATCGTGGAAACACCGTAGCTGTTATTAGTGATGGTACGGCGGTTCTTGGTCTCGGGAATATTGGTCCGGAAGCCGGCATTCCCGTGATGGAAGGCAAGGCTGTTTTGTTCAAAAAATTCGCCGACATCGATGCCTATCCTCTATGTCTAAGTTTTAAACACCTCACCGACCCGCGCGAACGCATGGAAGCTTTTATCACGGCGGTGCGTGTTTTGGAGCCAAATTTGTGCGGAATTAATCTGGAGGATATTAAGGCGCCGGAGTGTTTCGAACTTTCCGCTCGCCTGGACGAAATGATGGATATCGCGGTTTTCCACGATGATCAGTACGGCACCGCGATTGTCATGTGCGCGGGATTGGTGGGCGCTTTGAAAGTTGTGGGCAAGAATTTTGCCGATGTGAAAATTGTGATGAACGGAGCCGGTGCGGCAGGAATTGCCTGCGCGAAATTATTGCTGACTTTCGGTGCGAAAAAAGAGCGGATTTTTGTTTGTGATACGAAGGGATTGATTGTGGAAGGGCGGACGGATCTCAATGAGCAAAAGAAAGAATTCGCACAGAAGTTTAAAAATCTTGGTCAAATTCAAGCGAGTCAAAGTCTCACCGGTGAGACAAATTCATCTAAAACCACCTCCTCCATCCCCCAACTCACCGACGTAATCGAGGGCGCGGACGTGTTTATCGGCGTTTCCGCAGCCGGCACTTTGAAACCGGAGATGGTAAAAAAGATGAACAAAGACGCGATAATTTTTGCCATGGCCAATCCGATTCCTGAAATAATGCCGGAAGAGGCCATGCGAGCTGGGGCTCGCATAGTGGCTACCGGCCGCAGTGATTTCTCAAATCAGGTGAACAATGTTCTGGGCTATCCTGGAATTTTTCGCGGTGTTTTGGACACCCGTGCTTCCACTGTGAATTTAGAAATGAAAATGGCCGCCGTGCAGGCTATCGCTTCATTGGTCAACGAACCCTTAAGTGGCTTTGTGAAAGAACTCATGGAAGGAGCTTATCCTGAAGAAGCTGCCGCCGGTTTATTTGGCGAAAAATACGGCTTGAGCGAAGTCTACGTCTTACCAAAAATTTTCGACCTCCGCGTCGTGCCTAGAGTAGCTAGGAGGGTGGCGGAAGCTGCTATGAAGACGGGGGTGGCGCGTGTGAAGATTGATGATTTAGATGCGTACGAAAAGAGTGTGATGGAAAGAGTGGAGAAGGGGTGGAGGTAGGGCTACTTTCTTGACGCATTCAAACCATAATCTTTTGAAAAGTGTTATCGCAATTGCACATCCGCACCATACATTCTATTAAGCCGAAAAAAGGATATAAATCTTTTTGCGGACAAGCTCTGAGTATTGATCTTTTTCAACATCTTTTTAAATCGCTTTAGTATATATTGCCGAGATTGGTTGACAAAAAGAAATGAAGCTCCTGAGCTCATATAAAATCCGCCTCGTTTTCATGTTCTAAAATTATTGTACGTTTATTTTCATATTTATAATAAGCAGCTCCAAGCTCTCCCGCAGCGTCTAAAAGACAATCTCTTGCTTCAGGAGTTAAGGATAAAATCTTTTTGTTCAATGCTTTTCCCACTTTGCGGCATTGCTTGTATTTTTCAATAATATCCATGAAATTGGGCTATAAATAATTATCTAATTTCATTCCCGACTTCTCTTCGGGGAATCTATCACAATTATAACAATTTTCAGAATTTGATGTTGCCTCAACGGCAAAAAGTGCTAGAATTCTTTTTGTTCACGATGAATTCATATTTTTTAATTTAACCTTATGAGTGCTTCCACCCAGATAGGCATACGGACCGATGATGATGAAATGAGTCAAAAAATATCTACGGAAGTTCCAAAGGTTAGCGTTCGCAGCAAAAAGGGCGATATTATTTCAGCTTATGATGAACTTTTAAAGAAGTTCCAAGATAATGCGGAGAAAGCCGGTGGTAGAAAGATAGAAGCAAAGCGCAAACAGGAGAATAATCTTCTGGAAATTGCCTCTAAAATTTCCATTGATGGGGTATCATCCGGAATTTCGGATCTGGAAAATGAAATCAGAAAATTGCTGTCAAAATTATCCGAATTATTGATTCAGGAAGTTAAAAAATTAAAAGAACTTGAAAATGCCGCAAATGTTGAGCAAAAACGCTTGGAGGAAATTCATAATATAAAAGCTGAAGCTGATACGCTGGCTAATCTGATACAGGCGCATAAAGATAAGAAAAATGAGCTGGAGGAAGAATATGTGGGCAAAGAGGACTCTTTGCAAAGAGAGCTTGAAGCGAAAAAAGAAGAGTGGCGCAGAGAAAAAGATGAATATACTTATGAATTGCAGTTGAGCAGAAGGAAAGAAGAGGCTGATTATGCTGAAAAGAGAATGGCTAAGGAGAAGGAGTTGAATGATCGTGAGGCAGCAATAAAAGGTGTTGAGGATGAGCTTAAAGAATTAAGAAAATTAAAAATTGAATTTGACCAGAGATTGACTGATGAATTGGACGAAGCCAGATTAGAGGCCGCCTATAAAGCCAAGGAAGCTGAGGAGGTGAAAGCAAAAATTCTTGCTGAAAAAACAGCAGCTGATAAGCAGATAGCAGAAATAACCATTAAGGGCATGGAGAAAAAAATTGTCGATCAGGAAGACGATATGTTGAAATTAAAAAAGGAGTTGGATGTTGCAAATAAAGGCGTGAAAGATATTGCCATTAAGGTGATCGAAGGAGATGCCAGGCGCAACGAAAATCGCAGGCCTTTAAAGGCTTACGAGTCGGAGAATAAGAAAGAAGAGAATTTTGTTGAGTAGGTCTCCTTACGCGCGGACAGAGACCGGGCGAAGGCGTGATTGGGCAGCGTAGTCATTTTGGGGCCTACTTTTGGAATTTCCCTTTGCAGTCCGTAAATTTGTGGAAATGATATTTGAGGATCATCGCATTGATATAATTTCTGGCATTGGTCTCTTTTTTGAATCCTCGTATGCTGGAAATTCGAACTCCAATTGTTTCATTGAAATAATTTTCCCACTCAGCCAATTCCTGGACACCACAAACCTGCCAAAATAGATCGTGAAAAAGCTCTTCTACCTGCCATAAATAGCCGTATTGAAATTCAAGGTTGTCAATCTGTTCATGTGATTTCTTCATGGGTTGATTAGCTCGTCTTGACGGTGAGCGTATACTCACCTAGACTGTGGTTGCTTATTATTTAACGAAAATTTATGGAAAATATTTTTGAAAAAATCAGGAAGATAAATGAACATGGTTCGGAGTATTGGAGTGCACGTGAACTATATAAACTACTTGGATACACTGAGTACGGGAAATTTATTCCGGCAATTGAGAGGGCAGAAGAAGCGTGTAAAAATAGTGGGCAGCTGGTTATCGATCATTTCGCTCACGTGAGCGAAATGATAAAGATCGCTACAGGAACAGAAAAAGAGACATCTAGAGAGATTAAAGACTACCATCTTTCCCGCTATGTTTGCTATCTCATTGCCCAAAATGGAGATCCTCGTAAAGAAGAAGTGGCCCTCGCTCAGACTTACTTTGCACTGCAAACAAGGAAACAGGAATTAAATGAACAATTAATTGAAGATGGTAAACGTGTGGGAATGAGAGAGGACATAAAATATCGCAACAAAAATCTTGTTAGGGCGGCGAAAATTGCGGGTGTGATTTATTATGCCGAGTTTCAAGATTATGGATATATGGGTTTATATGGTGGGATGAAACAAAAAGATATTCATGCAAAAAAGAAATTAAAAAGCACTGAAGCTATTCTAGATTTCATGAATAGTGAAGAACTTGCTTCAAATCTTTTCAGGACTGCTCAAGCGGAGGCAAAATTAAAGCGTGAAAATATCCAATGCTAATCGTGCTCATTATGATGTTGGCAAGAAAGTTCGACAAACAATCAAAGAGCTTGGCAGTACAATGCCGGAAAAATTACCGACGCCGGATCATGTTAAAGAATCGAGGAAGCGATTGAAAGTTGGGCAGAAAAGCTTGAAGACTTGAGTACCATTTTGCCGACGCCAGGAAAAAGGTTTTTGGTCTAAATGAAGCAATGTTATCATTTTGTTGGCGTCAACAAGATGATCGGATGTCTTATCTAAGCCAATTTGATATAATTCAGGCATGACACCAAACCTTTCCCTCTCCACCCGCCTCCCCCTCAACAACGGCACTTCCATCCCCGCGCTCGGCCTCGGTGTTTATAAAATTCCGGAGGGTGAGCAGACGGAGAATGCCGTGCTGTGGG
>JACRIB010000003.1 GCA_016235895.1 Candidatus Peregrinibacteria bacterium
GAGATGGCCGAGTGGTTGAAGGCGCCGCTCTCGAAAAGCGGTAGGGGCGAAAGCTTCTCGTGGGTTCGAATCCCTCTCTCTCCGCCAGCAGCCCCGACATTTCGTCGGGGGCATTGTTTATTTTTTCTTTCTCTTGCGTTTTTTGCCGGCAATTCTGTCTTTTACCTCCTGAACATCGTTTTTCGAAAGCCATCTTTCTCTTGGCCATTCTTTGTTTTTATCCCATTGGCCTTTAGTCCATCTTCTTTTGCTTCGACGACAGTCGAAATGGACGGCGTTTTTGCCTGGATATAAACCTATCCCTCCATCGTTTCTCATTAAATAAAGGGCGGATTTTAAGATTTTATTGTTTGTATTTTCAAAATCGAGAGCTTGGCCCGAGACATGTCTGCTGCCGTATGCCGGTTTTTCATTTCTGTTGTCGTACATGCGTTTGTTCTCTAAGTATGACCGAAAACCTTCATTTACAATCATTGGCACTCCGGCATCACTTCTAATGTTTTCTATCAAGGCCACTAACCTTGGATCAATCCTGGCGTATTTATGATAATATTCGACATTGTTGCCGGACTTCACTGTCCAATATGTTCCAGCTTTTACATATTGTAGGTCTTTGGCGTCAATTCTGGCGTAATCTCTGACTTTGAAATGTTTGGAGATTTGTTTATCCAGATCTTTTTCATCAATTGCCAAGAGAGGATTGCCGGAATTGTTAGGATCGTAGTATTCCCATTTTTCTGGATGTTTTTTTGGTGGCACTAGATCTTTTCCTTTGGCGATTTTTAATTTTAAACCATTGGCAAATTTTATAGTTTCTACTTTCTTTGGTTTTTTCGTGAGTTGTTTTGCCAATTCGACGCCAAATTTGGCAGTTCCTCCTCGCTTTCCGGTTCTTGCGGTTAAATTTTTGGCGAGGTCATCTGAAAGGGTCTTGCGATGAAGGTTTTTACCCCTGCAATCAATTCTTTCCGGCTTTTGCTCCAGTTTACCCATGGTTTGATTTTACGTTATTTGTTTTTTAATGTAAATTTTGTTTGTGATTAAGAAATGCCAACAATGCGGCGCAGGATTTGAATTTTCCGGCGAGGAGCTGAAGTTTATTGAACGTGTTTCACCGGTGATAAATGGCAAAAAATATTTGTTTGTCGAGCCGGATTTATGTCCCGATGATCGTGAAAGACTGCGTCAATTATGACGTAATGAAAGGCATCTTTTTCGCAGAGAATGCGCGCTTTGCCACAAGTCATTGATTTCAATTTACGCCAAGGAAAGCCTTTTTCCCGTTTATTGCGAACAATGTTTTTGGGGAGATAAATGGGACCCTTGTGATTATGGCAGAGATTTTGATTTTAATAAGCCATTTTTTGAGCAGTATTTTGAACTTTTGAAAACCGTGCCACGTATTGCGATGACTCACACTAAATGCGTCAATAGCGATTTCACTCTCAATTGCATCGAAAACAAGAATTGTTATCTGACTTCCGGGGCTGATTGTAATGAAAATTTGATGTATGGCATTAATAGTCAGAGATCCAAGAGTTGTGTGGATCATTATTGGCTTAACGAGTCGGAGCTTTGCTATGGCTGTTTGGATTCTTACAGACTTTATAATTGTGTTGGTTGTCAGGAGTGTGCTGATTGTACCGATTGCTGGTTTTTATATGATTCAAAAGGTTGTAAGAATTGTGCTTTCAGCGGCAATATTAGGAATAAAAAGTTTGTGCTTTTTAATGAGCAGTTCAGTGAAGAGGATTATTTTCAGAAACTTGAAGAGATAAAGAAAAAACTTTTTGAAGATGCCAATTGGATGGATGTGAATCGTCGAAAAGTCCGTGAGAAAGCCATTCATCGCTATGCTTTATTGGTGAATTGCGAAAATTGTTCGGGACACATTGTGCGAAATTGTAAAAATTCCCAGTATGTTTTTGATGCGGAACATTTGGAGGATTGCAGATATATTTACTATGGTTTTGATGCGAAGGATTGCCAGTATTGCAGCTGTATGGGCTTTGGTTGTGAATTGGACTATGAAGTTATGAGTTTTTGTAATAATTATCATTCGGCTTTTTGCACCTCGTCTTTTGATAATAATAATTCTTATTATTCGGTGAGCTGTTTCAATTTCGATCACGTTTTTGGCTCGGTTAGTTTGCGAAATCACAAAAAATTTGTGCTACTGAACAAGCAATACAGTGAAGCCGAGTATTTTGAGTTGATGGCGAAGATTGTTCAGCATATGCAAAAAACCGGTGAATGGGGTAAGTTTTTTCCGGGCAGTTTATCTCCATTTGAATTTAATAGGTGCATGGCTTTTGATCGTGAAGTATTATCGCGAGATGAGGCTATAGCTAGAGGTTTTCGCTGGTTTGATGGCAAGGAGGAGCATGCTTCCAGTGGTGACGCCAGAAAGTGTGTTGGTTGTGAGCGCGAATTTCGTTTGGTGGTTCAAGAATTGCAGTTTTATGAAAGGATAAAAATTCCGGCGCCGTTTTTTTGTTGGCCTTGCAGACTAAAAAAATTGATAAATTCCCGCAGACCGATGAGGCTTTATGATAATCAGTGTTCAAAATGTGCGGTTAAAGTGAAAAGTACTTATGTTTCCGATAGTCCTGAAAAAATCTACTGCGAGAAGTGCTATTTGGAGATGGTTTATTGAAGTTTTTGATTTTGTGGTAGAATGAGTTTGATTTTTTAACCTTGTAGTTTATGAAAAAAATTATTATTCCATTGGTGATAATTCTGGCTGTTGCTTTTGGCGTTTTTTATTTTTCGAAAAGTGCCGCGGCTCCAAATGTTCAAACTGATGTACTTGGGTCGTTTTCAACCTGGAAGATCTATGATGTAAAATCTAAAGTTGGTTTGACTTTAAAGTATCCGGCTGATTGGAAGGTTGATGACGCTTTTCCCAATTATCTTTCTTTGGTGGCGCCCGGCGGTGGCGGTTTTAGTACGTATAGAGTCAAGGCGGCTAATAAAAAACAAACTTTGGATCAATGGTTAAAGGCTCAAGATAAGCAAAAGCGAACAGCTATGGGTGGTCAATATAATGATTATGTTATTAGCAGCAAGAAGATGAAAATAGCAAAATTAGCGGCTATTCGCCGTCTTGAGCATGCTGACGCGGCCGGTTTTGACATTTTGCAGACTTATTTGAAAAATGCCGATTATTTTTATTCTTTCGGTTTGAGTATTGGGCCAAGTGGTTTCTATACTCCTGATGATCAGAAAGTTTATGATAAAATACTTTCCACGGTGCAGTTTACGAAATAAAGTTTTTCTATTTATAATCTTTTAGTAGTTTGATGTGTTTCAACGATTTTGCCTGATTGTAGTACTTTTCGTCGGCGGTGATAAAAGTGGCTTGATTCCTGATTGCGATAGCATGATAGATTGCGTCATAAAATGATAATTTTGGACATTTTTCGATTATTTCAACAGCCGAACTACTGTTTTCTAATGCTAATCCAATTTCTTCAATTTCCATGGTTAAAATTTGAGACAATATTAATGTCGCTGCTGCGGGAATTTTCCTGGCAATTGTGTTCATTGTTTCATATAAACAAGATGTGGGCATAGCAATTTCTATTTCTTCATTTACATAATCTTGTTTGAATTTCATAGCTTGTTTTTTATCCTC
>JACRIB010000006.1 GCA_016235895.1 Candidatus Peregrinibacteria bacterium
AAAAAGGTGGAAACCGACCATCCCTACATAAATGATAGATCTGATAAAGCCAAATGGGAACTGGCAAAAGCCAGTATAACAAGAGTCAAAAACGCATTTTCAACACTCGAAGATTTAAGCATGTTGTACAACGGCATACGCTATTTTTTGACAACTATTGCAGGGGAAAGAGCCGGCCTGCCTACCATAGGCAAGGCCAAACCTCTCGTAGTGGAAAATTATCTGCCTGCAACTTTCACGGAATTTGTAATTAATTTTCAAGAAATCCATCAAAACGAAGGTTACCAAAATGGCACAGAGGATTTAGCGGAAGCAATCATCATGGGTGGCTCGGAAATAACTCTGAACCAATGTGTGCCCCAATATCGCGAAGCCATAAAAGCAAAAATTTTTGAATTGCTGATCTATGATCATTTTGAAGAGGCAACGATAAACAGAGATTTAGATAAATACGGCCATGAAAACGTTTTGGAAATGATGAAGGAAGAAGATTTTGAACTCCAGACTATTCGCAAAAGCAGGGAAAGCGAAACCGATGCTAAGGCTCCGTGCCGCATCGCGGAAATTATTCTAAGAGCCCGCGATGCAATCGATTGGGCGCACGGCAGGACTCCCACAAGAATTCAACACAGGGAAGATCCCAGGGCTTTGGTCGAGATACGCAGGAGCCAATTCAGAGTAGTAACATGAGTCTTTACAAAGCCAATAATTAACAATAGACTTACAGCATATGACCGTTGAAGAAGGTCCAGGCAATCTCGTAGAATTATTCCCGGCCCCATCACCGGTCGCTTATGAAAGTGGCGAAAGAGCTGGACTTGACGACTCCCAAAAAAGAGCACTTTTAATGAGGGGCTTACTCGAACAGCCTGAACGAACAACCCCTCTTCCATTACGCGATCCACGCAGAAGCAGAAGAGTTGAAGGCAGAGAAGTCGTAATAAGTCTTGGAAAAATTGAAAAGGAAGCTCTACGGGCCTTGGAACAAAAAGTTTAATTTTTTCCTAGACACATCTTCACGAAATATTTGTGTACTTCCAGACTGTCGGTCATTTCCGGATGAAAATTTGTTACTAGGAGATTTTTTTGCCGCGCAGCGACAACCTTGCCCTTATATTCAGCTAAAATTTTCACATTTTTACCTACACTCACGATCCTTGGAGCACGAATAAAAACAGCAGGGACTGAATCAACACCGCCCCCCAACGCCTCCTGACCGTCGGCGGTCAATTTACTTCCTCCGCCAAACTCCAATTGCGTCTCAAAACTGTCCAATTGCCTTCCATAAGCGTTTCTTTCCACCACTATGTCCATCAATTTCAGGCCATCGGCTTGTTGTTTTCCGATGATTTTTTTCGCTAAAAGAATCGCCCCGGCGCAGGTCCCCCACACCGCCAACTTTCCATTTTTCGCCAATTTAATAATTTCTTCTCTTAGGCCGAATCTTCTCAGCAATTTTCCAATCGTCGTGCTTTCACCGCCGGGAATTATCAGGCCTTTTACTCGTCGAAGCTGCTCAATAGTCTTCACCAAAACAGGTTCGATTACTTCCCCAAGATTTGGGCCCGTCGCCACTCTTCGCAAACTTTCCAAATGCTCCTTCACCGATCCCTGAATATCCAAAACTCCGATTTTGACCATATCGGCAGCAGTATAAAGAAAAAAAGGGGCCATTTCCAGCGTATGCCCACAATAAAGACTTTACATGAAAGGATTCAAGATGTATACTAAAAGTAGAAAAATTCTACTTTTCTACTTCTTAACTATTAAACTTATGACTCCAACAAAAATAGTAAGGCCTCAGGCCAAAGGGATGATTACAATACCGGTGGAATTTCGTGAAAAGCTGGCTATCGACGAAAATAGCCTTCTGGAAGCCAGTATGATGGATAACGGCGTAATGTTCACCAAGATAAATTACAACAAACAGGAACCAGAAGTTTATTCGGACAAGCAGATAAAAAAATGGCTGAAAAAGGACACCCTGGACTTAAAAACGGCAAAAAAATTAAAAATTCTCTTGAAATAAATAATTATGGATAAACTTTTTCTGGATGCCAATATTTTATTTACGGCTGCTTATTCTGAATCGGGCGCTTCCAGGGCGCTTTTTGAGTTGGCAAAAAAGAAAAAACTCCTATTGGTATCGAGCAAGTATGCAATCACGGAGGCGCGTCATAACATTCAAAAAAAACTAACAGAAAAACACCTAATAGGCCTCTTCAGGTTGATAGCTGAACTTGAAATTGTAGATGATGCGAAATTTTCTACGGAGGAAATTCAAAAATATGAAAAAATCATAATAAAGAAAGATGTACCGATTTTGCTTGCCGCAAAAAATCAAAAAGTACAATTTCTCATTACTTTGGACAAAAAAGATTTCAAAAATACAAAAATAAAATCCACCAAATTGCCATTTGCCATCATGTCTCCGGGAGAATATTTACAAAGCCTGTAATCATATTGTTTCCAGATAACACTTTTCACAACAGATTTTTGGCATTACAGAAACGCCGTTTGTATACACCGCCGGCACATATGTACTTTCGATCCCCACGCCACATTTATCACATTTTCTCTGCCACAATTTCCTCGGATTTTTTAATTTTGACAGTTCGTCAAAACGACAATTCCCGCACAAATTAGAAAGCGGCGTGCCAAGCCCTGTAATAAGCTGCTTTATCTTTTTGAATAATTTCAATTCCTGAGCCAATACCTGAAAATTTTTACCACAATGAACACAGGCAAAAATTTCTTTCACGACACTATCCGGCAATTTCTCCGGATTTCTTTCAGTCAATTTTGGCATCGAACGATATTGCGCCGGGTCTTTTTCCTTCCAGTTAAAACCTTTTTTTATCGCCACTTCTCTCGTCAAAGGACGGTAATCTTGAGCACAGCTATCATTGTATCCATACAACGATAAATTGATTGGAAAGAACTCTCCATACTCACCAGTTTTTTTCATATGCTCAATAATTTTCCCCACCAAATTTTTATATTCAACCTCCGAACATTGTTTATTTAAAATACAATTTTTGACTTTTGAATGAAAACCATCACAACCAAAACAATCGTTCGTATAAAAACAAGAATACAAATACGAAGAATTTTCGCAGTTGATTTGATTTTGATATTTTTTTGGCACACTAGCCGAAAACTCCATAAATTCTCGCATCAAATCTTCCGGATTTTTTTCGCGATATTTTTCCGAAATCTTTCCGTACTCTTGCTCCCCGCAAACAACATTTTTAAAGGCAAATTTTTTACTGACAATGTTGCTGCACATGAAGCAATTTTGGCAGCCCGCTACATTTGCGACGTAATTACAGTCCGAACAATTTCTACAATCGATCAAGTTGCTGGAGCTGTAGCAATTATTGCAATTCACGCTCCCGCACGCCAACTTTCGGCACTTCCTGCATCAGCTCTCCAAATTGCTCAAAAAATGGCCGCGAAAAATCATAATCTCGGCCATAAATAGACGAATCCCACTTGTCGCTCCACCAACAAGCCGAACAATAGACCGGAAATTTTACGTCTTTGTCAAAAAAAGAAATAATCCCGCTACCACATAAATCGCACGCCCTTTTATACAAATTTTTTTCATTGCGAAAAGCCAGTCTCCGCTGCTGACGACAACCCGGACACAACGTTGGCTCCGGCACGCCAATCTTTTTATAAAACGCCAAATCCTCCGGGGAAATCTTAAAACCCTGACCACATTCCCTGCAAGTTTTGGAAATATTTTCAGCCATTGAGCATTGATAATTTACCCTCTCTACCACCCCCTTTCCGCAAACTTTTGATCCACTTTGTTTATTTCCAGGCTGGCCATGGCTTCGCCCAATCCTTCCGAGCATTTAGCCAAAATCGCCGGATTATCGAAATGCAAAGTGGCCTCCACTATCGCCTTCGCGCGTGCCGCCGGATCGGAAGATTTAAAAATTCCACTACCGACAAACACGCCATCGCAACCGAGCTGCATCATGAGCGCCGCATCAGCCGGAGTAGCGATGCCACCGGCTGCAAAATTTACAACCGAAAGACGACGAAGTCGCCTTGTTTCCTCTACTAAATCAAACTTCACTCTTTCTTTTTCACTCCATTTTTTTAGCTGCACCTTACTCATTTTTCCTAAAGCCTCAATCTCCTCCACCATAGTTCGCATATGTCTCACCGCCTCCACCACGTTTCCCGTTCCTGCCTCACCTTTTGTGCGAATCATCGCAGCGCCTTCACTCACACGTCGCAGCGCCTCGCCCAAATTCCTGGCTCCACAAACAAACGGCGCTTTAAAATTAGTTTTCACAATATGATATTTTTCATCCGCAGGCGTCAAAACTTCACTTTCATCAATATAATCCACCCCCAAAACCTCGAGAATTTGCGCCTCCACAAAATGCCCGATTCGCACCTTGGCCATCACTGGAATAGACACGACCTTCATAATTTCTTTAATCATTTTTGGGTCACTCATACGCGCTACGCCGCCATCGCGCCGAATATCCGAAGGCACGCGCTCGAGCGCCATCACCGCCACCGCGCCCGCCTCCTCGGCAATCCGTGCCTGCGCCGCATTCACCACGTCCATAATCACGCCACCCTTGAGCATCTGCGCGAGTCCTTTCTTTAATTTTAAAGTATTTTTTTGCATAGCCGGACCACATTCTATAGAGAAAAAAAGTCCCTTTCAAGCAAATTCACGAAAAAACAATAACTACTTTATGCGCATCGCTATTGACACAAAGTACGACCTTGTGTACGATAAGATCATCTTTATGGTAAAACGTAAACTGTACTACAAAATAAGAAAGTTGATGAAATCTCGCGAGGCCATCGTGATTACCGGCATGCGCCAGGTTGGCAAAACCACTATTTTGAAACAACTTTACAAAGATATTGCAAGCACAAATAAGCTCTTTTTCGACCTCGAAAATCCTCTTTACCGCCGCTATTTTGAATTTGAAGATTATGAAAAAATTATACAGACATTGGTGGAACTCGGCTTGGACAAAAACAAACCAGCCTATTTATTTTTAGACGAAATTCAGTTTGCGAAATCTATTCCATCTTTTGTTAAATACGCTATCGATCACTATCAATGGAAATTTTTTCTTACAGGCTCCAGCAGTTTTTATTTAAAGAATCTTTTTAATGAATCTCTTGCCGGTAGAAAGTATATTTTCGAGCTTTTCCCCTTCGATTTTGAAGAATTTTTAGAATTAAAAAACATAAAAGGCAGACCAGAAAAAAAAGGAGAGATTTCCAAAGCCTCATACTTAATCTGGCAAAAATTATACGATGAATTTGTAAACTGGGGAGGCTTTCCGGGAGTAATACTAAAATCCACAATTGTTGAAAAAAAGAGAACACTCGAAGATATATTTGCCTCATATTTCAATAAAGAAGTAATTGAATTGGGAGATTTCCGCAACAATCGCGTCATCAGGGACCTTATGCTTTTACTGCTCGGCCGTACCGGCTCAAAAGTTGATTTTCAGAAATTTGCCGCGGAGCTGGGCGCATCCAGGGCTTCCATAAAAGAATATATTCATTTCCTGGAGGGGACTTATTTTATCAGCCTTATTTATCCATTTACGAAAAACCGCGATGTGGAAATAAGAAGTACGCCAAAAGTCTATCTCTGTGATTCCGGTCTTGTTTCTCTGCTTTCGAAAATAGACGACGGACATGTTTTTGAGAACACCATATTTCATCAACTCCGTACTCGGGGAAAAATTAATTATTATCAAAAAAAAAGCGGAGTTGAAATTGATTTTGTTTTAAATAAAAGCCAATCCTTCGAAGTAAAAATGAACGCCTCCGCCAGAGACATAAAAAGACTAACCTTTCTTTCTCGTGAACTTGCTTTAAAAAATCCACAGATTATTTCCCATAATTACAATAACCTGAAAAATATAAAATTTGGATTTCAGGTCTAGGTAAAGCACTGCAAAATGCACCTTTCGTCACAGCCGCTCTTGTTCTACCATTCCAAAATCTTTTTTGCCGCCAAAAGCGGACTTTCATCCATTCCCGGCGCGGCCAAAAACCGCTCCAATTGTTCGCGCATCAGCGCCTGCCTTTTCACATCCATTTTCGGCAAACTTCCAAAAGCTTCACGCAACATTCGCGCAGCGGCATAAGGATTTTTCGACTTCATGGCCACGTCCACTACCAGGCGGTAGCCATTGCCTTGCGCGTCATGGAATCTCGCGGAATTCGCAATAAATCCACCAAATAAATTCATCACATGCCCCGGTTTATTGAAATCAAAACGGTCGGTTTTTGTATAAGCCTCGACTTTTTCGAAAACATTATCGAGGTCCATTAAGCCCAGCAGGCTGCGCCATCTTTGCAAAACCAATTCTTCATGCTCCCATTTTTTGTAAAACGCATCCATGGCCCCATCGCTTTTCGCCGCATTATCCGAAAGAATTTTCAGCGCCGCCGACTCATCCGTCATATTTTTTGCGGTCTTGAATTGGGCTTCTGCAAGGGCAATAAACTCTTCGCCTTTGGTGTCTAAACTCAGATTGGCAAGTGTCGCTAAATACGCCAAGCAGGTATTTTTTATTCTCCTCGCCAGCATCGCCTCTTTATTTATTACCAAAACTTTTCCGTCAGCGCTCTTTTTTTCTTCCAATTCCACTGCGATTTTCCGATACTTTTTATAAAGTTCCACAAAACGATCTTTGAATCTTTTCGCAATTTCTAATTGCAATGCATCCCTCGCCGCTTTCGCCGCTTGAAAATCATACACTTCCATTTTTTGCACGAATTCTTTTTCACCAGGGAGAATCAGCATCTCTCGTGCCACTGCCGGATTCGTGTCCATGAGGTCATAAACAATCGCGTCAAAAGATTTTAAAGTTTCCTCGTCGACTGTTAATTTTTTCACATCCATCGCGGCCTCTTGACTCGAGAACGGTTTGTTTTCTGATTCCCTCCGGCATTTCGTCGGAGGACTTTCTGATCCGTTATTTCTGACAAGTTCTCTATACTGCTCTGCCAATTTATCCATTTCCATATTCACAATTCTCTGCCCTGCTTCATATCTGTTAAATCCCTCGTCGTCATATTTCATCAAATGCCTTAGCTCCTCGGTCGAATAATTGTAAGTATATTTCATCGGC
The DNA here is from genome assembly GCA_016235895.1 of Candidatus Peregrinibacteria bacterium. Classification (GTDB taxonomy): domain Bacteria; phylum Patescibacteriota; class Gracilibacteria; order UBA1369; family LOWO2-01-FULL-3; genus JACRIB01. The sequence continues at coordinate 7,140 of JACRIB010000006.1, forward strand.
GCCGATAATTCTCGGAAAAGCGAAGACACGCTACCTTTCGGCACATTTTTGAACACGAAAGTTTGCTGATTTTTTGTAATATTTAACACGCCACGCGCGAGGTCGTGACCGCTCGAGCTCGCATCGCCGATCTGTCCGCCATCCATCAATTCCAACTTCACCACCTTTCCCTCCGGCCCGATCAGCCCCATTTGCAGCGGAAAATTCAACGCATATTTCGGCTCGCGCGGACACTCGTGCGCGACGTTCAAAGTAAAATTGCCACTAGCTTCATCGTAGCTACTCGTCACTGCGCACGTCGGCGTGCCCACCTGCATAAACCATTGTTTGAACTGTGTTAAATCCCTGCCGGAAGCCGCCGCCAAGCAACTCACCAAATCATCAATCGTCGCCGCTTTGCCATAAAATTTTTCAAAATATAAATCCAAACCGGCCCTAAACTTTTCTTTTCCCACCAAAGTTTTCACCATTCTCACCACCTCCGCGCCCTTCGAATAAGTCGTCGAAGTATAAATGCTGTCACCCGGATCGCCCTTGTATTCCTCCGGCCAAATTTGGTGCGCGGAATTTCCCGCATCCTCGGTGAATTGTGAACTGCGCAAGTTTCTCACCGTCCTGATTCTAGCCACGCTTTCGCCCACCAATTCGCCCTCAAAAGTGCAATCCATCAGGCGTACAAAACCCTCTTTCAGCGCGGCCTCATGCCAAGTTCTCACTGTGACCAAATCGCCTCTCCACGTATGACAATATTCGTGAGCCACTGTCACGGCGATGCCAACAGTAGTCTCGTCCGTGCCGGTTTCCGGACTGGAAATCGCGCTCGCACTGTTAAAAATATTCAAGCCCAAATTTTCCATCGCCCCAAAATTGAAATCATCCGCACAAACGATGCTGTATTGATCCAGCGGGTATCGGCGACCATAATTATCAAAATCCCATTGCAGCGACATTTTCAGCGACTCCATCGCGATCGCCGCACGATCCGTTTTCCCCGGCGCGGTAAAAATTTGTAATTTTATTTCGTGGCCGTCAAGCGTGTATTTGTCCACCAGTACATCCATTTTTCCCAAGGCCATAGCGAACAAATAGCACGGCATGTGCAATTCACTTTGGTAAACGGAAGTGTGAGAGCCCGATGCCAAGGCTCCGTGCCGCGCGGGGTGCGCGGCGTCAGCATTTTCTTTATTGGAAACCAAATTTCCCGTCGCCAGCATCACCGGATAAATTTCTTTCGAAGCCGTCACTTCCGTACGCCAACTCGTAAGAATGTCCGGCCTATCAGGGAAAGGAATAATATCCCTGAATCCCTCCGACTCATTTTGAGTGATAATTAGGTCGCCGCTTTTATAAAGTCCCCGGCGTTTCTGATTTTCCAGCGGACTGATAATCGAGCCGACTTTCACAGTAAACGGATCTTTTTTCCCGGAAAAACTTAAAGAAGATTTTTTCTGAACAAATTCGCCAGCCTTTAACTGCACACCATCCACCCACACACCGGTCACCTCTTTTATTTCACTGCCAA
>JACRIB010000056.1 GCA_016235895.1 Candidatus Peregrinibacteria bacterium
ATATTTCGTTGAAATAGAAACCAGCGGCAGTTTAATTCCACAAATAAATGACTTGATTAACCAATACAATTGCTCACCGAAACTCAGCAATTCCAAAAATCGGCCAATAAATTATCAGGCCAGTTTGCCAAAATTCCCAAAAGAAAAAACCTGGTTTAAATTTGTGGTGGACAGCAAATCCGACCTGAAAGAAATCAAAAAATTCATCAAAGATCATAAATTGACTCAAGAAAAAATAATTCTCATGCCGCAAGGAATTAGCCACAAAGAAATTGCCAAAAAATCGCCATGGCTGGCCGAAATTTGCAAAAAAGAGAATTGGCGCTACTCCACTCGCCTGCACATCGAATTGTGGGGAAACAAGCGCGGAATATAATAAATTCACATGAAAAACAAACCATCATCAGCCGTAATTCTCCTCTCCGGAGGCCAAGATTCCACGACTTGCCTCGCTTGGGCCATGCAGAAATTTGATGAAATTTTTGCATTAACCATTCACTACGGCCAGCTTCACAAAATCGAACTCGAATCGGCAAAAAAAATCGCAAGATTAAATAAAATTCCCCTAAAAATCTACAAAACCGATCTGTTCAAAGAGTTCACGAAAAATGCCCTTCTGAACAAAGAAATTGCCATAAAAATTCCAAAAAATAAACTTCCCAGCACCTTCGTCCCAGGCAGAAACTTAATTTTCCTATCTATAGCCGCAATTTACGCCAAACAACTAGACACCACCAACATCATTACCGGTGTCTGCCAAACAGATTACAGCGGCTATCCGGATTGTCGCGACAATTTCATAAAATCTTTAGAAAAAACTCTCAGCCTCGCCATGGAAACTAAATTCAAAATACACACTCCTCTGATGTGGCTCACAAAAGCAGAGACAGTGAAATTAATGCAGCAGCTAGGCAAAATTGGACTTCTCAAACACACTCATACCTGCTATAAAGGAAAGCGCCCCGCCTGCGGCAAATGCCCGGCCTGCTTGCTTCGACTCAAAGGATTCAAAGAAGCCGGAATTAAAGATTCTCTACCATACAAATGATGAGCAATAGACTCTACAAAGAAAATCAGGATTATAAAGAGCAAGACGCCAAAAAAATCCGTGCTAAAATTAAAAAAATCGCGCCACTGGAAACTTTCAAGTTCCAAAAACAAGGCGAAGGCGAACACTGGATCAGTATTTCCAGTCCTGAATTTACCGCAATTTGTCCATTTTCCGATTGGCCAGATTTTGGCTCTGTAACAATCGAATATGTACCTAATAAAGTCTGCCTGGAACTAAAATCCTTCAAAATTTATATCAACGCTTTTCGCAACATAAAGATTTTCCACGAGACTGTGACCGAAGTCATTTTCCAAGACTTCTTGGAAGCGGTAAAACCACTGAAAGCAAAAATTCTGGTAGACATGAACGTCCGTGGCAACGTGAAAACGATTTGTCGAAAATTTTACAAATGTTGACAAACAGGCTAAAAATCCCTAGATTATCGCACGTTAACAAATTACTTAATTCCAATGACCAACGCACACGCGAGCAAACAACATTGCTTTGTAGGCAAAAAATGGCCTCACAGCAAAATGAGAAAAAAACGCAACAAAGCCAAGGCTAGAGCCAGAAAGGCTGAAAGGGCTGCTCAAAAAGCCACTAAAAAAGCCTAATTTTTAAGTAGTTTTCCAACCAAAAAATGCGAACCGGTTACCACAAGTAACTGGTTCTTTTTTAGACTTTTTAAAAAATTTTTAAAGGCAATTTTAGGATTTCGCACAACAACGATTTCGCAAGGTAAATTCAAATCATGAGAAATTTTCTGCAATTCTACGGCGGCAATACCACGCGCTTCATGCGCATCGGTAAAAACAATTTTTTCCGCCAAATGAGAAATTTTTCGCAAAATATTTTGCACATTCTTACCCTTCATCAATGCAAACAAAAAAATAAATTTATTTTTTCCAAAATTTTTCTTCAGAGCATCTGCCAAATTAGAAATGCTTTTTTCGGTGTGAGCAACATCAAAAACTACTGTTTTACCAAGCATTTTTCGCACATCAATTCTTCCGGGCAATTTAAGCTGCATGGCAATTTTCAAAAACTTTTTTTCATTCACTCTTTTGAGCAAAATTTTCAAGGCAGAAAAAGCAACATGCACATTTTCAAAACGAGCTTCGTCCAAAAAATTTTTCTCAGAAAACTTAAACTTAAAATCTTTAACATAAAAAACATCTTCCTTATTCTTAAGTCTTTTACCAATGACCTTAATGGCTTCGCCATTCTGAAAACCAATTAAAATTGGTGCTCCATTTTTCACAATTCCTAATTTTTCATATAAAATTTTCTCAATCGTGTTTCCAAGGACATCAGTATGTTCCAACTCTACCATCGTCAAAATCGACAAAACAGGTCTCGGCACATTTGTCGCATCCAGACGCCCACCAAGACCCACTTCCAAAACAGCATAATCAACCCCATTGTCCACAAAATATTTCAAAGCAATCACAGTCAAAATTTCAAAATAAGTCAATTCCGGGCAATCATTTTTTTCAATAAAATTTTTCAAATCCTCCACGTATTTCGCAAATTCATTCTTGGGAATATCCTTACCATTAAGCCAAAATCTCTCCGTAACATCAAAAAGATGCGGCGAAGTATAAAGTCCCACTTTATATCCGTCCCGCCACAAATAATTGGCAATAAAAGCGCAAGTCGAACCCTTCCCCTTCGATCCGGCCACATGAATACATTTCAATTTCTCATATTCTACGCCATAAATTTGTAAAAAATCCTTTACTCGCTGCAAGTCAAAAACCGCATCAGAATAAGGTATTTTAGCCACGCCCTCATATGAAACAAACTTTTTCAAAAACTCTTTGGCTTTTTCAAAATTCATGGCTTCTGATATAACATACAAGCTCATATATACACCCATCATGTTCGGAAAACCAAGGCGCATTCCCACCTACAACCTTCAACCGAAACCAATCTCTCACAATCGGAATCTTGAATTTGCCAAAAGACGCGGAGCTTCAATTTTAACCAAACTAAAAAAACTTTTCACTTTATCCTTCATAATAGGCGTAATCGGACTCATAGTTTATATCCTATTTTTCTCCAGTTTTTTCAACATAAAAGAAACTGTTATTATCAATAGAAACTTCGAAAACCAAGCCATTTCCGACCAAGTCCAAAGCGCATTAAAAACCAATATTGGCAAAAATATTTTCGCCATCAAAACAACAAATCTGGAAAACAAAATTCTCAACACTTTTCCGGAACTCGAAAAAATAAAAATTTCCAAAAGTTTTCCTCACAATTTGAATATCCAATTCTCAGAATTTCCGATGGTCGCCAATATTGTAAATGAAAGTAATGTCGTTAAAAAAAGTTACATCATCAATGCCACGGGCTTCGCCATTAAAGAAAATTTGGAAGACCCGCACTTGCCTTATATTAGAGTAAAAACCGATGAACCTATAAATCCGAAGGAGGCCGTCATCGAAAAAAGCAAACTCAATTACATTCTCGACGCTAAAAACTATTATGAAGATAAATTCGGCATGAAAATAAAAGAAATTTTATATAAACCGATCGCTCGCGAAGTGCGCTTGCGCACCGAACGCGACTTCTCCATCTGGCTGGACATCCAAAAATCTTTTGAAGAACAATTCAAAAAGCTCAAAAAAGCGATTGTTAAACTGGATATTTACAAAGAAAATTTCGAATATATCGATCTTCGGATTGCGGGAAGTAGTGGAGATAAGATAGTATACCAGCGAAGACGTTAGTCTTCGCCTAGCCAATCAAAAGTTCCGACGAAATGTCGGAACACCTAATCCCATTTCCCATGCTCTGGGCCCTAATCGGAATCCTTTTAGGAGTAATTCTCGGCTTAATCTCTCATTTCACGATACCGGTGGAACTGATTAAATATACCGCCGTTATTATTATTGGCCTGCTTGACGCGCTTTTTGGTGGTATTAAAGGCGAATTGACTAAAGAAGAATATGATCCGACAATTTTCATTACCGGCCTTGCGTTCAATATTATTTTGGCTTTGGGAATCACTCTCCTCGGCGAAAAACTCGGCCTGGACTTGTACCTGGCCGTAACCATCGTATTCATCTTCAGAATTTTCTCCAACCTGGCTATTGCCCGCCGCTCTCTACTGGATATATTCAAGAAAAGAAAAAAATAAACCTGTCAATATTGCCTTTTTGCGAAAACTACGTTTTCTTGCTATACTTGCACAGTAAAAGGAATAAAAAGTAACAAAAACACAAATGTCTCAAGCTTCGAAACTCGCTCTTGTTAAAGAAATGATCGAATCCGCCGAATCTAATTTGCGTTCAGCAAAACAAGTTCTTAATGAATTGGTTGGCACTTCAGGCAAAAGCATTTACACAAAATTAGCGCAGGAACTAGCCCCTAATCAGAGCGACGACGGCGAAACCAAAGTAGTGGAAGGTGTTTTCAACGGCGAATTCATGACCGCCAAAGACAAAAAAGATTATCCGGTTCCGGCAAACTACGCCAGTAAATCCAAACTTGTCCCGGGCGATGTTCTCAAACTTACCATCAAAGAAGATGGCTCTTTCTTGTACAAACAAATCGGCCCGGTCGAAAGAAAACGCGTGATTGGCACACTAACCTACGAAGATGGCCAATACAAAGTCATCGCCAGCGCCAAAGCCTACAAGGTACTTTTGGCTTCTGTAACATATTTCAAAGCCGAAGTCGGCGACAAAATCACTCTGGTAATCCCGGCAATCGAAGACAGCGAATGGGGTTCCATTGAAAATGTCCTGCCAAAAGAAACCGAAGAACTAGAACTAGATTAATACTTTCAAATAAATCAAAAAATCTATGGAAAACACTCAACAAAATCCTCTAAATACGGGAAACGGAACTCCAAGTCAAGCTCCATCCGTACCACAAACTGCTACTGCACCCGTGAATATCACTCCGGGAATTGTAAAACCACCAGCAGCCGCACCTGTAACCCAATCTCCCATAGAGAAGGCTATGGCAATGAAAAAATATATTATTGCCGGAGTCGGCGTGGTTGCCCTCTTGGTCAGTGCTTACATGGCCTATAGTTACTACACCGGCATCAGCAGCGCAGTTGATACCATCAAGACCGAAGCTCAAGATCTGAACAACAAACTGACTACACCGGCTCCAACAGATCAAAACACCACTGTCGATCAGCTAAAACAACAGGTGAAAAATGACAATCCAACTCCGCCGGGAATGACTATTGACCTAAGTGGCACAACAACCGACACCACCAAAACTGACAAAACCACATCAACAGACACTACTAACAAGACCGACACCTCTACTCCGGCAACCACCGACAGCACCGCCATTCCCAGATAAAAATCAAACAATAAAAAACGTCCATAAACCGGACGTTTTTTTGCTATCCCACCCTTGTTAAAAAGCCCTAAAAATGATATAATACAGAGAAAAGAAAAATAAAAACCCATGTTTAAATTAGACAAAATATTTCGCACCGCCGTTCAATATCACGCTTCAGATATTTTTATCGCGACAGGCGTGAAACCGGCTTTGCGCATCAATGGCGACATCATCAGAATCGAAGACCATCCGGCTTTGACAAAAAA
>JACRIB010000057.1 GCA_016235895.1 Candidatus Peregrinibacteria bacterium
TGCAACCCAATTTCCACTTTCTTGATGCCAACGGAAACGAAGGTTGCAATCAACACTCATTCCACTGTTCTGTTGAGTCTCCTTTAGCGCAGAATGATCCGCGTCTGTTAGTCCGTCTACAGGCACAGAAAAATCGATAAACAAACCGTGTCCGTCAAAACCCCATCCACCGGCCCAATCCGGCGGTATCCCTTCTGATAATTTAGGTCCACAACTCATAATTTTTTGTTCGGTAGTCTTTACTACAATGGAAGTAGGCTGGGCACGCGCTCAGTGGTACTTTTCAAAAGAGATTCAAGATTGTCATTAAGACCGATTGCCCTAGCTGCCATCGCGGCGGTCATGCAAGGGGGAAGATCTTGCTCTTTTTCTTTTTCTGGTTGAACCGATTGAACAGCTAACCAAGCCCTTACGAAAAGAATGTCTTTGTAAATTGTGTCCGGAAGTCGAGGCAGGAGTATATTTAGGTAAGAAGCAAATGCTTCGCGCAATTCCTCACTGCATAAAGGATCTAAAATGTTAGCTATTGCTTTCCGAATCCCATGTCTAGAAATGATTGTACTGTAATTTTCATCAACGTGGATTGCACAAGCCTTTGTAAATATAGGATCCCTTAAGATGAGTCCCCATTTATGCCAAACACTATCTAATGTCGGCAGATCATTGGGGCCGAATCCAAGATCAGCTGCCACCGCGAGAGCCATGGCCAGTCTAATATCTTGAAGCCTTCCAGGCTCTGCCTCGGTTGGCAATTCCAATTTAAAATCTATACTGGGGTTATTGTGTGCGATTTCGTCACATTTCTTTTTGATTCGACCAATGATTGCGTCTACGGCTTTAATTACATCTTCGTCAAGAATAACCGATTCATTTGGCCGATCTCTTGGTGGCCTTTGGGCGACGATCCTGACTCCATTTAATGTATCTACGGCGTTAATTACGCCTCCAGGGGATCTATCGGTAAATCCAGGCGTGGGCATCACCGAGGTAATTTTACCCCATTTCCGCAGTATAGGTCTAAACTCTAAATTTATGTGATCAGCCTCACTTGTCATATTTTATAAAATTTATAAAAACGGATGCTATTCTATACCTATCTTTGTTATTTGTCAAGTATTTGTTCCTGACATTCTACAAAAATCCATAGGATAAAGTTAGTTTTTTCTTTTGCAGCAGCCGCATAATGGACTTCAGGGAAGTGTCGAAGGAGAGCATTTCAGGTATCAGCTTCAGTCCAATAGCCGTGATTTCGCGAATGTTTCTTCTTGCCTTGAGTATACAGAGAAAGACCTTTTCCAGTATGGGAATATTTTCAAGAAAATGTTGTGTAAAACAATGGTTAACTTATTAGATTTTTTATCTTTGAACTTAAAAAACGTCTTTATAAATTTTGCCCAAAAGAGTAGAGTTCGATTCACTAGATTAGAAGAAAAATATGAAATTTTCACAAGACTTTATCAACAAAATCATTCTTGGCGATTGTTTTGAAACAATGAAGAAAATCCCTGATGGTTCAGTGGATTTGGTTGTAACTTCACCGCCTTACAATCTCAAAAATTCCACCGGAAACGGCATGAAAGACGGACGAGGTGGTAAATGGGCTAATGCAGCATTGGTCAATGGCTACCATAATTACGACGATTGCATGCCTCACGACAAATACGTCAAATGGCAACGTGCCTGCTTAGAGGAAATGATGAGGGTTATCAACGACCACGGAGCTATTTTTTATAATCACAAATGGAGAGTTCAAGACGGCCTACTCCAAGACAGACAAGATATTGTGAGTGGCTTTCCGGTTCGACAAATTATTATTTGGCGTCGAAAAGGTGGAATTAACTTTAACGCCGGTTATTTTTTGCCAACTTACGAAGTAATTTATCTGATCACTAAAAAGAATTTCAAACTCGCGCCAAAGGCTAATGCCTACGGCGATATTTGGGAATTTACGCAGGAAATGAATAATCCACATCCTGCCGCCTTCCCTGTAGATTTAATTGAACGCATTATTTCATCAACCAATGCAGACGTAATCTTGGATCCATTCATGGGGTCAGGCACAACCGCAGTCGTGGCAAAAAAACTCGGTCGAAAATATATCGGCATAGAAATTTCGCCTGAATACTGCAAAATGGCGGAAAATCGCATTGCAGGAAATGGCATGCAAAGAGAAAGCAAAGAACTTGAGCCACAAATGGATCTGTTTAAACAACTCCAAAAAGTATGAAAATTTATACCAAACCAGAGCTCATCGAAAAACTAAAGGAAATCGCAAAGATGGGCTGGATTCCTAATGCGCGACATGGCAATCAAGGCGGAATCGGCAACACTTTGGAAGATTTGCTCGGCATTGAAGAAAACAATTTACCAATTCCAAATGCCGCAGAATGGGAACTAAAAACACAGCGAGCCGCAACAACTTCTCTCACAACACTTTTTCATACCGAACCATCACCAAGAGCTGTAAAATTCGTACCACAGGTTTTGCTGCCACTTTACGGTTGGAAGCATTATGAGGCGGGAAAAAAGTATGGAAAAGGCGAAATGAGTTTCAGGCAAACCATTCACGGACACAACCCAAGCGACCGTGGCTTCATGGTAGGGGTTGACCATGCTCAAAAGAAAATCCTCATCTCATTTGACTCTTCAAAAGTCGCTGTCAAACACAAGAAATGGCTTAATTCCATCAAAAAGAGGGTCGGGAATCTCAACGAACTTGAGCCGTAACCATATTGGGGCTTTGACGACCTCGAACACAAAGCCGGAACCAAACTACTCAACTGTTTTTACGTTCAAGCGGAAGTAAAGAAAGAAAAAGACAAGGAGTTTTACTGCTATTCAAGCGTGCTAATGCTCCAAAAATTCAGTTTTGAAGGCTTTTTGAAAGCTCTTGAAGAAGCCAAAATTTTCGTAGACTTCGATGCACGCACAGGCCATAATCATGGTACGAAATTCCGATTGAAACAGGATTGCTTGCCGATGCTTTACGAGAAAATAACAAAAATTATATAGTATTTGATTTCTCCATCTCCAACGCAGCCTGCAATGATTGAAGTCCTACCGCCAATTGTTTTTCATCAGGTTCCTGAGTGGTCAATCTTTGGAACCAGAGGCCGGGGGCGATGAGGGCTTTGACGATGGTGTTGTTGGCGTGCTTGGCGCTCAGTTTCAGATATTCGTAGGAAATGCCGGCGATGAAGGGCAGAAGCGCTAAACGCACGGCAAAGTTCGCCCAAAAGTCGGGTTGTTTTGGCACAAAAGTGTAAAATAAAATGCTGATCAAGAAAACTATCAGAATAAAACTTGTGCCGCAGCGCGGGTGGAAGCGAATTTGCTTTTTGGCGTTGGTGACGGTGAGCGGCTCGTGAGATTCATAATTGAAAATCGATTTGTGCTCGGCGCCATGATATTCAAAAATTCTATGAAAACTTGGAAAAAGCGAGAGAATGTAAATGTAAGAAAGAAAAATGCTCATCTTTATAACGCCGTCGATTAAATTAAAAATAATGTAATGCGTGTGAATGTAGGCGCTCTGTGAATCGAGCCAGGTGGTGATCCAAAGCGGCACAAATTTGAAAAGGCCGATGCTCATGATAATGGCTATGGCAAAGGAAAAAATGTACATAATGGCCATGCCGATTTTGGCGAGGTGGGAGGTTTTTTTGGTTTTCACATTGCCGGTTTCGCCGTCAAAAGATTTTTTGGCGTGGTGGGTTGGTTCATCTTCCATGGACTCGGCCGCCGAATAATTTATCGCTTCACTACCGACAATCATCATTTCCACCAAGTTTATCACTCCCCTAACGATTGGCATATTCAGCCATTTATGACGCTGCGTAAAAGTTTTGAATTTTCTTTTCTTTACTTTGATCGTGCCGTCCGGTTTGCGTACGGCGATAGTGAGATTGTTTGGTGAACGCATCATTACGCCCTCAATCACTGCTTGGCCGCCTACGGCGAAATCTATTATTGGTTTATCAGCGGCGTTTTTTGGAATTTCATCATCAGCAGTTTTATTCAAAGCTTCCACCGTCCAGCTCATTACCAGAAAGTTGGCTTTTTTAAATATGTTCATAATGGGTTGTTAGCTTCAGGATTATAATTTATATTGGCCGTGAAATCAAAGATAATTTATGAAAGTAAAAATCAAACGCATCGATAAAACTTTGCCGCTGCCGGTGTATGAAACCGGCGGGTCGGTGGGTTTTGATATGATCGCGCGGGAAGATATTTTGGTGGCGGCGGGAAAAGTGGCGATGGTGCCGGCGAATGTGATTGTGGAGGTGCCGGTCGGATATATGCTGATTGTGGCTTCGCGCAGTAGCACGCCGCTAAAAAAACATCTCAGTCCCCCGCACGGTTTTGGCATTATTGATCATGATTATTGCGGACCTACAGACGAAATTCGTGTTTTGGTTTATAATTTCGGCAGCGAAGATGTGCCGGTAAAGAAAGGCGAAAAAATCGCGCAAGGAGTGTTTGTGAAAATTGATAAATTCGAATGGGAAGATGTGGAAGAAATGACGCGCGAAAGTAGAGGTGGGTTTGGGAGTACGGGAGGGATGGGGTGAATTGACAACCATGACGGATTGATTTGATGTCGGAGTTGACCGGCGCCGGTCAACCAAACTTGTTCAAGTATAAACCAGTATCATGAGTAACAAAATTGACTCTTAAGAGTCAATCCCGAGTAGAGAATAAAATTCGTTACAAGTCAAAATTCCAATCTTAAAGTTCACGTGAGTACATATTATGTCAAAAGGCAAACTCATTACAATCTACGGGATCAATAATGTCGGCAAGTCGACGCAGGCAAAACTTTTGGTTGAGAAATTGGAAAAGGAAGGCCGTAAAGTAAAATTTCTGAAATATCCGATTTATGATTTAGCACCGACTGGACTTTTTTTGAATAGCGTTTTGCGCGGCGATGAAGCGCAAAAAATTTCCGAGGATGAGTTGCAATTATGGTTTATTTTGAATCGCTATCAATTTGAACCGGAGTTGAAGCGGCTTTTGGCGGAGGGATATGTGGTTGTAGCCGAGGATTACGTTGGCACGGGTATAGCCTGGGGTACGACAAAAGGCTTATCGCAAGAATGGCTGGAGGAAGCCAATAAATTTTTGCTAAAAGAGGATTTGGCAATTTTTATTGATGGTGAAAGAGATCCGAGAGTGATTGAGAAAATTCATTTGCATGAACAAAATCCGGAATTGATGATGAAATGCGCGGAGGTTTTGAAAGGCATGGCAAAAAAATATGGCTGGAAAGTGGTGCGGAGGAAGGAGACAAAGGAGGAGACAGCGGAAGAGATTTGGAGGGTGGTGAAGGGAAATATTTCCCATCTGTAAATTCCCTCCGGTGAGAATGTTGAAAAAATAAGGTTCGTTCAATAGAATTTTCAATCTGCTAAAAGTGTCCCCGGGGACACTTTTTGGATTTATACCGGTGTTGACGCCCGACCGATCTCCATATATTATTAAATCACTTTTCAGTTTGAAACTGAGGGGTTTTGATTTTTTTCCTCAAAAATATGCAACTATTAGATGGGCGCAAAGTCTCAAAAAAATTTTTACTTTCACTCAAACAAGACGTTGCTGCGCTCGAAAAAAAGCATATTCATCCGAAATTGGTGGTGATAATGGTGGGCAAGGATCCGGCTTCCGTTTCTTATGTTGCCCAGAAACAAAAGGCTTGTGTGACGACAGGAATTCAATGGGAACAAGCGGATTACGAGACGGATGTCACGACAAAACAGTTAATTGAAAAAATTCAGGAATTGAATAGGGACGAAACAGTGCATGGAATTCTGGTGCAACTGCCATTGCCGAAACAAGTGTATGTGCCGGATGTGATTCGCGCAATCGAGCCGAAAAAAGATGTGGATGGATTTACCGCTTACAATCTCGGAAAAATGTTTTTGAGCACGGAGTTTGAATATTTGCCGCCGTGTACGCCGGAGGGAGTGATTAGAATTTTGGAACATTATAAAATTCCGCTGGAGGGCAAAGAAGTGGTGGTTATTGGACATAGTAACATTGTCGGCAAGCCATTATCCGTGATGCTTTTGAATCGCAATGCGACGGTGACGACTTGTCACGTTTACACCAAAGATTTGGCGAGTCACACGCGGCGCGCGGATATTCTCTGTGTGGCCGTGGGCAAGCCTGGCCTCATTAAAGCAGACATGGTGAAGGAGGGCGCGGTGGTTATTGATATTGGCATAAATAAAAAAGATGGAAAACTGGTTGGCGATATCGACTTCGAAAATGTGGCGAAAAAAGCGGCTTACGTGACACCGGTGCCTGGTGGCATGGGGCCGATGACTGTGGCATGTCTTATGGAAAATACTGTGAAAGCGGCGAAACGATTGAATAATTTAACCTAAGCTTGTATGTGTGGAATCGTAGGCATTTATGGGCAGGATTACGTCGCGCAGGACCTGTATGACGCGCTGGTGACGCTGCAGCATCGCGGGCAGGACGCTGCGGGAATTGTGACTTACGACGGGACTTTTCATGTGCGTAAAGACATTGGTTTGGTGAAGGATGTTTTCCGCACCAGACACATGCGCGATTTGAATGGTTATGTTGGCCTTGGTTTTAATCGCTATGCGACGATGGGCAGTGGGTCCGTGGACTCAGTGATGCCGTTTATCAGCCCTTCGGCTTATGGCGTGACGCTGGTTTTCAATGGCAATGTTTTCAACGCGCAAGAATTGAAAAAAGAAATTTTTGAAAAAGATCATCGTCTGGTAAATTCCGATAGTGACGGCGAAGTGATGCTGAATATTTTTACGAAATCTTTGTCTAATCAGAATCCCGAAAAGATCAAGCCGGAACATGTGTGGAAAGCGGTGGAAAGTGTTTATAAAAGATGTAAAGGGGCTTATGCGGTGATTGGCTATATCGCCAAACAAGGCATGTTTGCTTTCAGGGATCCGCATGGGATCAGGCCGCTGGTTTTTGGGAAAAGGGACGGGCTGATGACGGAGCATATTTTCGCTTCGGAATCGGTAACTTTGGACATTCTTGGCTATGATTATCTGGATGAAGTGGGCAATGGTGAAGCAATTTTTATTGAGGAGGGAACGCGCAAGGTGCATCGTAAAAAATTGATGAATAAAAAATTCTCGCCGTGCCTTTTTGAATACGTTTATTTTGCAAGGCCGGATTCGATTATCAACGGTATTTCGGTTTATAAATCGCGTATGAGAATGGGGAAAAAACTGGCGGCTAAAATCAAGAAAGCCAAACTGGATATCGACGCGGTGATGCCGGTGCCGGATTCTTCCAGAACGGCGGCTTCTGCGGTAGCTGATGAGCTCGGGTTGAAATATCGCGAAGGTCTGGTGAAAAACAGGTATATCGGACGAACTTTTATTATGCCGGGACAGAGGATTCGCAAAAAATCGATCAGATACAAATTGAATCCGATGCCGCTGGAAATTCAAGGAAAAAAAGTTTTGTTGATTGATGATAGCATTGTGCGCGGCAACACTTCCAAGCAAATTATTGATATGGTGCGGGGGGCGGGCGCGAAGAAAGTTTATTTTGCTTCGTATTCGCCGCCGATTAAGAGCCCGAATCTGTATGGAATTGATATTGCCTCTAAGGATGAGCTGGTGGCGGTGAATCATTCGACGGAAGAAATTTGTAAAATGATTGGGGCCGATGCTTTATTTTATGGCGACTTGAAGGACGTTTTTGAGGCTTGTGTAGAAGGAAATCCGAAGGTGAAGGATTTGGACATGTCGTGTTTTGATGGTAGATATGTGACCGGAGATGTGACGGAGGAGGTTTTGAAAAAACAAGCGGAGGCGCGTAACGCGGCACGTGGTGGTGAAGTGGAAAAGGAAATTGAGAGCGAGGAAAATATTGGTGAATCAAAAAGACAATTGAATTTATTATAGGGCTCACAGGTCTGCCCGGGCAGACTTTTACCAGTATAAAAAGTATTCCTATGTCTAAAAAAATTCTACTTATTGGAAATGGTGCCCGTGAGCATGCCATTGCCGAGGCTTTGCGAAGAGCGGGAAGCGGTGTCGAAATTTTCGCAGTGGGCAAAACTAAGAATCCGGGAATTTTTGGTTTGCTTGGGGGCGGAGAATATTTACTGAAGGATGTTTGTGATGGCGAGGCGATTCGCGAGCTGGCTTTACGTGTGAAACCGGATTTTGCCGTAGTGGGGCCGGAAGCGCCAATCGCCGCGGGAATTGTGGATATGTTGCTGGAAATTGGCGTGCATAGCGCCTCTCCCCTGCAGACAGTCGGACGTTTGGAATCGTCGAAATCTTTTACGCGCGATTTGGTGGCAAAATATGGCATTCCGGGAAATCCAAAATTTAAAGTGTTTTATGATGAACAGGGACTGGTGGATTTTTTTGCGGAACTGGGTGATGATTTTGTGGTAAAAGCGGATGGACTGAAAGGTGGCAAGGGCGTGAAAGTGAGCGGAGATCATTTGAATGGCAAGGCCGAGGGAATTGCTTTTGCCAAAGAATGTTTGGCGGATTGCGGGCGTGTGGTGATTGAAGAAAAATTGATTGGTCAGGAATTTAGTTTGATGAGTTTTTGTGATGGAATAAATACCGTGGAAATGCCTTGTGTGCAGGATCATAAAAGGGCTTACGTTGGGGATAAAGGTCCAAATACCGGTGGCATGGGCACTTATTCCGATGCGAATCACAGTCTACCATTTTTGCGAACGAGCGACATCGAAGATGCTACAGCAATTACGCAAAAAGTGGCGGCGGCTTTGCTTAAAGAAACCGGTTGCGAATTCAAAGGCGTGATGTATGGCGGCTTTATGGCTTGTAAGTCCGGCGTGAGGCTGATTGAATATAATGTGCGTTTTGGTGATCCGGAAGCGATGAATGTGTTGCCGTTGTTGAAGACTAATTTCGTGGATTTGTGTGAGGCTATTATTCACGGTGAACTTGCGGGGATGAAGGTGGAATTCGAAAACAAGGCGACTGTTTGCAAATATGTGGTGCCGGAGGGCTATCCGGATAATCCGGTGAAAGGTGTGCAAATTGAAATTGGCACTTTGCCTGCAGGCGTGCGCGCGTATTACGCGTCCGTTGATGCACGTGAGGGTGGCTTGTATTTAGCCGGATCGAGGGCGGTAGCGATGGTAGGTATTGCCGATGATCTAGTGGCGGCGGAAAAACTGGCGGAGGTCGGGGCGACTGCAGTGAAGGGTCCTGTCTTTCATCGGAAGGATATTGGAACAGCGGAGCTGATTGGGAAGAGAGTGGAGATGATGAAGAATTTGAGATTAGTCTGACTGATTTTGCCTGTTTTTAGTAGTTTTTGTTATACATATAGGTTTTGGTTAGAAATTTGTTTTTGTCACCAGGGTATGCGAAAAAATGGTTGTTTTGATGCAGGAAAAATCTGGTGACATGGGATGGAAAAAGTGAGCGCACTTGAACGATAAGTGTTTTTCAGTTAGGCTGGCGTCATGTCTATTTGTCTTAAATGTAAACAAAATTTTGATATTCGTGACACGGATCGCGAGTTTTATAAAAAATTTGGTGCGCCGGAGCCGAGGATGTGCCCGGAGTGCCGTTTGCAGCATAAACTTTGTTTTCGTAATGAGCGCAGTCTGTATAAACGCACCAGTTCCAAATCCGGGAAAGCGATGATTTCGATCTATCCGGCGGATGCGAAATATCAGGTGTATCTGCCGGAAGAATGGTGGGCGTCGGATCATGACGCGATTCAGTATGGCCAGGATTTCGACTTCAGCAGGCCATTTTTTGAGCAATTCAATGAACTGCTTTTGAAAGTGCCGCGCATTGGTTTGTTCAATATAAATCCGACAAATAGCGATTTTTGCCAGCAGGCTTACGACAATAAAAATTGCTATCTTTCGATGGTGATTGAGAAATGCGAGGATTGCATGTATGTCTCGCATTCGAATGGGTTACGGGACTGCTACGATTGCAGTTTTTTGCATGATTGCGAGCTCTGTTATCAATGTCTGGATTCGAATAAACTTTATTCCTGCATCAATACTGCAAGCTGCCAAAATTCCAGTAATTTGATGTTCTGTTATGACTGCATCGGCTGTCATGACTGTGTGGGCTGTTATGGCTTACGTAACAAGAGTTTTTACATTATGAATGAGCAATATTCAAAGGAGGCGTATGAAGCAAAATTGAAAGTTTTGGAGCTGAATAAATACAGTAAATTCTTGAACTGTAAGGCGTATTTCGTGGAGCTTTCGAAAAAGTCGCCGCATCGGGCGAGTCGCAATTTAAACGTAGAAAATTCCTCGGGAAATTATTTGATAAATTGCAAAAATGCGCATGACTGCTTTGATTCATTTGAATTGGAAGATTGCGCCTATTCCACCTGGATTTTCAACAGTCATGACTGCTACGACGTTTATGGCTTGGGGCACGGTGCTTTTGTGCTGGAGGGCTTGGGCGTGGAGGCGGTGACAAATTGTGCGTTTAATACTTTTGTGTCGGATAGCAGCGATGTTTTTTATAGTGATTGCTGTTTTCATTCGATGAATTTGTTCGGTTGCGCGAGCTTGCGGAGCAAAAAGTATTGTATTTTGAACAAACAATACAAGCTGGAGGAATACGAAGTCATGAAGGCAAAAATTATTGAGCATATGAAGAAGGGTGGTGGGTGGGGTCAGTTTTTTCCGGTGTCGCTATCCCCTTTTGCTTACAACGAGACAGCGTCTAATTATCGCTTTCCGCTAACGAAAGAGAAGGCTTTGAAGCAGGGCTATCGCTGGAGTGAGGAGGATCCGAAAGAATATCTGAAGCAGACTTATATTTTGGAAGATGATTTGAAAGATGTAGATGGTGGCGTGTGTGAGCAAATTTTAGCTTGCGCGAATTGCGGAAAAAATTACAAAATCATGCCGAAAGAATTGGCATTTTACAAAAAACTTTCCATTCCCCTGCCGAGAAAATGTACTGACTGTCGCTTTATGGAGCGCTTTAGCTCGAGAAATCCGCGCCACTTATGGGAAAGAAAATGCGTGAAATGCTCGAAAAAAATAACGAGCACTTACTCACCGGAAAGGCCGGAGAAAGTGTACTGCGAAGAGTGTTATGCGACGATTGTGAATTGACTAACGGTAATACAAAATGCTATACTGTATTACGTTATATAATAACGTAATACTTATGAACTATTCTACCACACAGGTCAATATCAAATATCAGGTGGTAATTCCAAAAGAGGTAAGAAAAATTGTGCATGTAGAGCCACATGAGAAAATAGGAATTTTCTCGGTAGACGATCATACGATAGTTCTAAAAAAGGTGCCTAAATCAATTAGAGATTTTAGAGGAAGCTGCAGGTTTCCCAAGGATTATTTGGCTAAAGAGAGATTATCATGGTAAAAAAATTTGGTTGGAAAAAATATTTCAAAAATTGCAGCTGTGTTTCTCTGGATACGAGTATATTGATTTATCTTCTACAAGATGATGAGAAATATTCTGATATTGTAGATAGAATATTTCAGTTTTTTGAATCAAAAAAGATAAATCTTAGCTTTTCTTCGATATTACTCGCAGAGTTACTTGTTTATCCCTTCAGAAATGGCCAGACTGATATTGCAAAAGATTGGTTATCATATTTTAAAATTGAGAAAAACTTGGAGATTGTTGATTTAAATCCGGTCATAGCGGTTGATGCCGCTTACTTGAGAGCAAAATACAATATTAAAACTCCCGATAGCATACATTTAGCTACTGCAATGCAGAAGGAAAATGCAATATTTTTAACGAATGATTTAGATTTGAAAAAAATTCAAGAGGTAAAGGTGATTTGTATAAGTAATTTTAATTAAGCAATAGTTTTGTTCAATAACTGCCTAAAATCTTTAGTTCGGCAACTTTAGCTGCGACCGATTGGAGAGTTTTTTTGATGTTTGGTTCGGTAACGTGACCCAGAAAATCGAGATAAAAAATGTAATCACCGAAATGTTTTTTGGTAGGACGGGATTCGATTTTTGTCAGATTTATTTTGGCGGCGGCGAAGTCCTGGAATACCGTAAAAAGGCTGCCGGGAGTATCGGCGCTGAAGTAGAAAGCGATGGATGTTTTTGGTGAATGGGAGTTTTGGTGATTGGAATTTTGGGACAATGTGAGCCTTCCTTTTTTTATCACCACAAAGGTCGTAGCATTTTCCGCTTCATCGGCAATATTTTCAGCGAGAATTTTTAATCCGTGATTTCCGGCGGCAATTTCCGGTGCGATCACGGCAACAGATTTATCGCTATTGATAAGCAATTTTTCGATGGCGGTACCGGTGGAAGCGACTGATTCGGTTGCAACTTTTGGGAAATTTTTCTGCAAATATTTTTTGCACTGACCGAGAGCTTGGGAATGAGAAATTATAGTTTTAATATCTGATTTTTGCGAATGGGCGAAGCAAACTAAACAGTGATGAATTGGAATGGTAAGCTCTTTTACGATGTGTACATTTTTATTAAAAAGGGCGTCGAGAGTTTCGCGGACACTGCCGTGTAATTTATTTTCAATCGGAACCAAACCTTCAGCGACACTTCCTTGTTCGACAAGCTCAAAAACTTCCTCAATATCATGAGCAAAATACTTTTGGACATTGCTGTATTTATCACCAGCGATATGAGAGAAAGTATTAGCCGGACCGAGGATGGCCAAGTCCTTTTTGCCAGGTTTTTTTCGGGTGACTTTTTCCTTGCGAGTCGCTTTTAATTCCAGCAATTTATCAATCAAATATGAGCTGTCGTTGTAAGCTTCCTGCAAATATTTGCCGTAAAATTTCTTATTTTTTTCAAAATATTTTTTGAAACTTTTGAGGTCTTTTTTTGCCACAATTTTCAGCAATTCCGTGACGGATTTTTGAAATTCCTTGAGCGATTTAAGAGCATAGGGATTTTGAATTTGTATATTACCGTAGAGCTTTGAGTCTTGAGCTATCAAACGAGCTGCGACTAAAATTTTAAGCTCTGATGCTTTCCCGGTGTATTTTAAAAGTTGCCTAATCGGCAACTGGCCGGAACGGCGGATAGCATCGGCAAAAGTAATTTCGGCAAAATGGATGAGG
The DNA here is from genome assembly GCA_016235895.1 of Candidatus Peregrinibacteria bacterium. Lineage (GTDB taxonomy): Bacteria > Patescibacteriota > Gracilibacteria > UBA1369 > LOWO2-01-FULL-3 > JACRIB01. The sequence goes on from JACRIB010000057.1 coordinate 13,063, forward strand.
CCTTGAGCAATGTTCATCGTTTGATCGTGCTCTTTTGGTGTGAGTTTTTCAATTTTTACATGATTTTCTTTCAGAAAATCTGCCATCCAGGCAGACCAATGACCGGACTTTTTTGTGGGGCATAAAATGATAGTTTGGCCGGGAATCGGATTGGTACCGCCAAACATCGGGTGCATACCCAGTACCTCACATTTTCCCTTTAGCATGGCGTTAACGGGCATTTCTTTAATCGAAGTGAAGTCCATGATTGCAGCGTCAGAGCGCATGTGCGGCAAAACTTCTTTAATCACTTTTTCGGTCTGATCAATGGGAACGGAAATAATGACGATATCACTTCTTTCAGCTAGTTGCTGATTGGTCAACTCTGTACCAATATCGGCAATTAAGACCTTCGGGCGGCTAAAGCCACCCTGCGGTCTGTTAAAAAAATCAGCAAATAAGCACCCCATCTGCCCGTGCCCGCCGATAATGCCAATCACCGGAGTGTTATTTTTTCTTACCTGCAATTTTACTCTTTAAGGTGTTGAATAGGTTTTTGGCTTTCCCTTCAGCTTTTTGCGCCAGTTTTGCCGCTTCTCTTTTTTTATCTTCAGGAATTTTGTCGTAACCTTCTTTAACGGTGCTTCCGATGTCTTTACCCATATCACCCAAGGTGTTTTTTGCCGTACTTAAGCCAATTCCCCCACCTTTAAATTCCTTTTTAAAATCTTTGCGAATTTCACTACCTTTTTTTGGTGAGAAAAGCATGCCTACAGCAGTACCGGCAATAAGTCCCGCCAGCAGACCTTTGAGAGTTTTAAACATATTTAATGAGGTTAAAATGCTGTGCTCAGCATAACAAAATTGTTCCTAAAGTGGAAGTAAAAATAAAAAGGGGTAGCCACATTGCTGTGACCACCCCTTTTCTCCTTTCCATGGACTTTTGCGCCTCTATTACAAGGGCATTATCCAAGAGGGTTGGGAGAGCTCGATCTCCATTTTGTGCCGGATTTTGATGGTTGAGGTCAGGTGTACCGGAGATTCAATCCGGTATGTTCGTTGATTGCTTCGATCAGCTTTCTCCTGTTGATGACGTCGACGCCACCCACCTTCACCGATGCGACGATGTAGGCGTCTTCGACGAGGATGTACTCCACCCCTTCACTCGTAGCTTCTCCCTTGTTGGCGATCCTTGCCTTGAGGTGGATGTGGTTACTGTCCGGTTTGGGTTCATTCAGCGGAGCCACCAGATAGTGGATCCAGGGATCCTTGTCGGTGTTGATCTTGACCTTGTAGCCGGGGAATTCCTTGCGGTTCCCCTCGTACCAATCCGTCCATCCCATGATAGTTTTCTCCTTTGTCCGGCACAATTTGATAATCGAGCGGCGTTATTATGACACCCCCCCACATTTGTCAAATAGCTTTCATTTACTTTTGTTTTTTATAATTCAAAATGTGAAAGATTATTCATAATAATTAAAATGAAAACATCTCAAGAATTATTCATTGAATTGACTGAATCCGAGTCGGTAGAGGTGGTATCCGGGAAATTTGTTTTTGAGGATGGGGATGCGATGATGGACAGGGATTTTGTAAATAAGAGATTTGTGAATTGTGAGTTACGGGGTGGAGATTTTGCAAGCGGGTCCTTTAGAAATTGTGCTTTTGATAAAGTCTTGTTTAAAAATCTCGCCCTGGTTGGAGTGAGTTTTACCAATTGTAGTTTTATTGATTGTAAATTTTCAAATATACAAATCGATTTTGATATGAGTAATTGTGTGATTAATCATCTTACTATAACTTATGAGGAATTTTAGTGTAAAATAAACGGAAAAACCACTTTTGGCGGGGGGAAAGTGGAAAAGAAAACCCCGCCTGAGCGGGGTTTTCTTCCCTCTAATATTCCTTTGAATATTAATTTAAACCGTATGATTTTAAACAATGCACATTCGCTTCGCTCATGTCTGGTATGTATTTTGATAGTATTTGTAAAGTAAGTCGGCCATTTCGGCTCTGGTCATAGGTGTGTTTGGAGAATAATCGCTATTTTCAGGATAGAATTGACCTTTTGAATTGGCTGCTCGGAAGATCATTATTTGGGCTTCCGAATGAGTCACGATCTGATTAGGCTTGAAGCTGCCATCCTGGTAACCATGAACGATGCCGAGTGAAACGGCGGTTTGAACGAAAGTGGCATACCATTCATAAGAATTAGTGTCGGTGAAACCGATATTGTTAGTTGGCGAGATAAGTTGAATTTTAGTAGTTTTAAGTATCACTTTCAAGGCTTCGGCGCGACTGATAGCCTTATTTGGCTTGAAACTGCCATCGTTATAACCCTGAAAGATGCCTTGATTAGCGGACCATTCGATAGCTTTGCAGTATTGATTCAAATTATCAACGTCTTTGAATTGGCTACAGTCATTGCCCACGTTACTTTGTGAATCAATTTTTTGTACAGTGAAGTTGCCCTCTTCCACTTCTTTACCGGCATTATTTTTAGCGGTAACACGATACATATATTGGCCATCATCAGCCATTTTGCCGTACTTGTCCTTACCATCCCAGTACACTGTTTGAGTGCCTTCGGCGTAGGGATTATCCTTGGTCAAAGTAGCAATCAGATGTTTTTCATCACGGATTTCTACGGTTACTTTTGCATCTTTTTCAAGCGTGAAGTTCACGGCCTGTTCACCATCGTTGGGATTGAAAATGATTGAATCCACCATGTCCTTGAAAACATTAGCTCTGCTCGTATCGCTCCGGTCTTCAGCCACTTTGATTTTGCCTTTTCGGGTATCTTCACCTTTGGCGTTTTTGGCATAAATTCTGTAAGTATAAGTGGCATCTTTATTCAAAGCTTCCTGGCCATCCCACTGGATGGTGTAAGTACCGGCAGCTTGATCAATTTTATTGTACAATTTCTTGATGAATTTGTCGTCTTTATCGTAGACGGAAACCTGCACGTCGGCCTTGGCGGTAAGATTGAAAACAATGAATTCCTTTTCCTTACGACCCGGATCAAATTCTTCTTTTGTGGTGTAGAAATTTTCAATACGCGGATCTTCGGTCTGGGCAGTTTGGCTGTTATAGCCCTTTTTCACTACCAATTTACCGGTCTTTTTAGTTACTTCGTCGCCGTTTGCAATTTTTATTGAATAGTTATATTCGTCCTGGTTTACCTTATTGCTCATGTCGTCTTCACCGTTCCAATAAGCGGTATATTCGCCTTTTTCATACCATTTTGAGTCGATCAATTTAGCAACTTTTTGATTGTCGGCATCGTTGATCTGAAGAGTAATATAGCCACTTTTAGATATAGTGAAGTTAAGGGTGGCTTTTTGGCTATCCCAAGGGTCAAAAATAGGGTTATCGACCTGGACATCGATGAATTTGACCGGAGTGACACCTTCACCTACGGTAATCCAATCTGTAGCGGTAGAATGAGAAAGCCCATTTTGAGCCTCAATATAGAAGAAATATTGGCCATTATCGACGATTTCACCTGATGTGCCAATCTCACTATTTGTGTCGTTTTTGCCGTCCCAGTTTACAGTGTAACAACCGCCTGCTTTGCTCTCATTAGAGGCTAAAATAGCCACTTTTTGTGAGCTGGTACCGCTAGCCTGGTAGATACCGGCGTTTACCCATGCCCGAGTGTTAAGACAGTAGCTAATGACCGTATTTTGGCCTACAGAGGGGTCAAAAGCGTCAGGTTTGGCCTGAGAATTGGTAATTTCGACCAAAGTGAAGGCCTGAGCGGTCATAGCCGGGGTGGCAAGAGACGTCAGGGCGGTGCCGAAGATCAATCCGACAATAAGCTTGGTTACAAGCCATTTTTTCAGTAATTTACACATAAATTTTAGAGGGGTTAATGTGAAATAAGCGTGCGACTATAGCATGGCATCGAAAGTTTGTCAAGAGCTTGGTGTCGGGTTGTGATTTCGTTACTAAAAAACTGCAGATTCAAATAATTTTAGGATTTTTTTAAGTTTATTTTAATAAAATTTTAAGTTTGCTGTGATACGCTTCCTGAACAAATGGAAATTTATCATACAAAAATAGCAAAATTGAAGGGTACGGATTACCGAGAGATATTGAAGAAGGCTTTTAGGTATTATGATGAGATTAGACTATCCACAAAGAGAAAAGCTTATGTAAGGTCGGCATATTTCAATAAAAGTAAAATATTTTTGGAACTATTTTGGCATCATCTTTTCTCAAAAGAAAATAGAGCAGATCGTACAAGAAGAATGAAATTCTTGCCATGTTCAATTGAGCTGATAAGGAAATCTCATGTTCAACCTATTTCAAAAGACAATCCAAATAAAAATGGAGAATTGTTGCATAGATTTGCCGGACTAAGTATAGAGAAGGAACTGTTTTTTGTTCAAGTCAAAGAAGACAAAAAGTCTGGCAAAAAATGGTTTATTTCCTGCTTTCCAGAGCAGAAATAAAAAAAGACTTTCCGCTAATGTGTGGTATATAAACCACGGTGCCGAAATTCTAGAATCACCACCACTCACCGTCACATTACCATGTACATGAATCTTCGATCTTAACCCAACCAAA
>JACRIB010000060.1 GCA_016235895.1 Candidatus Peregrinibacteria bacterium
GAACTCAACGACATCTACACCCAATATTCCAACATCGAAGCGATTGGCAAAGGTGCCGCAAGTACCGCGTACAATACAATGCAGGGCGCCGATGCTTTCGGTTACAAATTACCTGACATTGCGGACAACAGCGGATTTATGAAAAAAATAACCGATTGGAGTGCTGCCAGCGATATCGCCGATGCCGGAAATAATATGGTTATCGGCTTAAAGCAAGAAGCCATTTTATACAAAGAACTTTTGAAATTAAAATTTGTTCAGGCTCGTCTGACGGCTGATGCCATTGAAGGTTCCGCTCCCTTGACCGTCACTTTCAATGCCCTCACCACCGTCGATCCGGCGGGTGGCAGCGTCCAGGGCGACAATATTTATTGGGATCTCGCCGGTACACAAACTATCGACGGTCTCACCGGCGCTCCTGACAATATTAAAAAAGATACGGCCAATCTTGTTGGCAATATGTTGGTACCAAAAGACAATTCCGTAGATTGCAGCTTTGCGCCGGCCGGCAAAGACGCCAAAGATTTTATAGGCGCCACGGCCAAACGTTGCGTTTACAGCAAACCCGGTACTTACACCGCCGCGGTAAAAATTAATTCCAACGATCCTACAAAATACGCTCCCGGCATCAGCATTCTCACCATCAAAGTGCGCCCACCCACCACCAAGATCGAATTGAGCGTGCAGGCCAGTGGTGAACAGGAAGCTCACACTTTAATGCATTATGATAACGATATTTTACTTACCGATGTGCACACCGTACAGGTTACGGCTAATGACGCTAAAAACGGCATTACCTTCGATGCTTCCAAGACTCAAGATGTGAAGCAATTCAAATGGGATTTCGGTGACGGCAAAATTCAGGATTTCTCCAGTTCCAATAAAGCCACTCATAATTATAAAGAACCGGGCAAATACCAAGTGACACTGGAAGTTTTAAGTATTTTGGGAGTGAAGGACAGCAAAATTTTCACGCTGGAAATTTCCTCTATCGCCGCCAAAATAAAAGCTAATCCGTCTAGCGGCAGCAACATCAATGATACCGTGGTTTTTGACGCCGGTGGCTCCAAATCCGACCTCGGTAAAATTACCAATTACAAATGGACCATCGCGCCGAGCGCGGGCCAAGTTATTCCGGCTGCCTTACAGAATGATATTTCCAAGGATTATCCTTTCACCGACGAAGGCGGTTCTTTAAAAAGCATTACTCACGCTTTCAAATATCCGTTGAACTACGATATCACGTTGGAGGTAAAAGATGACGCGAATAACAACGCCCAAGCTCTAATCCAAAATTTCCGCGTCAAATCCCAGCCTCCGGTAGCTCAATTTGAATTCAAATCTCAAGATAAAACTCAACCCGGCACGATGTATTTCGATGGCGGCAAGAGTTACGATCCCGATGGCACCAAAGATTTTACTTTTGCCTGGTCGATAACTCCGGCCACCGATTGGACCCTTATTCAAAAGGCCAATAGCAGCCTAACTTCCAAAACACCGGTATTCAAATTCAAAAAAATCGGTAGTTATGATGTTTCTTTGAAAGTCATAGACCCCATAAATGCCAAGGAATATAGCGAAATTACCAAGACAGTAAAAATAGATAATGTCTTGGACATCGCTTGGGATCCGGATCAAAAAGCCACCGCCTCCCTGGATGAAAAAGGTCAGGCCGAAGTGAAATTCCAGCTAGTCAGCGACACCGCCAAAACTTTCGAAATAAATTTTGGCGACGGTGAAAGCGGTAACGGCAATTTTGGCGATAAAATTACTCACACTTATACCAAAGCGGGTAAATTTACGGCCAAAGTCATCGTTTATGACGACACCGACAAGGAAAATTCTATCGAGCGTAAAATTTTTATTGCCGGAGGCGATCAGACTACCGCCAAAGCCCGTTTGGAAATTAACGGCGAAGAAATTCAAGATCTGTCAGAGGCCATAAAAGTCAGCAAGCAAGATGTTCTTACTTTCGACGCCGGCGACTCCAAAAATTCCGACGGTACCGGCAACAATCTCAAATACAGCTGGGACTTCGGTGACGGCAAAAACAGTTCGAAATTAAAAGCTACGCATACCTATCACGAATTAAGTCCGAAAGATCCGGGCTACTACAAAGTAAAATTGAACGTTTACGACAGCAAAGATCCGGAAAAAACCGCCTCCGATGAATTCAATATCGAAGTGGTAAATATGCCGCCGACTTTCTCCTCCATTTCCGCCGTCCCTCAACCGGTAAACAACACTTTGGTTACACCGGTTACGGCCCAGGTAAAAGCCTTCGGCGCCGAGGATTCCGATGGTCAAATAGTCAAATTTAAATGGTGGTATTTTGATCCTAAAAATCCCGACCAGCAATATGGCGTGCAAATTACCACCGTACCTTCGGCCAAAATAATTATCGGTACGCGTGGCAGGGAAGGAGATGAAATTACTTATGGTTTCGGCTTGGAAGTCACCGATTCAGACGGCCTGGCTTATTCCAATGAAGAAGCCATTCAAAATAATCAATACGCCAAATTGACCGTGACAAACGGCGCAAACGCTCTGCCTACGGCGAAATTCAATGTCAACAACACTTCGGTTTTTGCCGGAGATAAAGTCACTTTCACCAGCAGTTCCACCGACCCTGATGGCAAAATCGTTCAATATATTTGGGACTTTGACGGCGACGGTTTTTTCAATGACGAGCCCATCGAGGAAAGCAGCGTTGAACATGTTTATAACAAAATAAATAAAAACGGCTACGACGTGCGTCTCAAAGTGGTTGATGACAAGGGCGGCGAAGCGATCTCCGAGCCGATAAAAGTTCACGTAGATTCTTTGGCCCAAGCGCCAGTCGCCGGTTTCATTTTTACTTCCGTTCCCGGCAGTGATGGTATGAAGATTAAGTTCACCAATACTTCCACCGCCGACACCAAGGCAGGTGCAGAAATTTTGTCCTATCAGTGGGATTTTGACACCGATTCGAAATTGACAACCGCCGACAGCAACGGTGACGGCAAAAAAGATAATGATACCGATTCCCAGGCGAAAGACCCGGAGCGCCTCTATCCCGAGATCGGAAATTACAAAGTGAAATTGACCGTTACCGACAGTCAGGGCAACAAAGACGATGTTACGAATCAAATTAAAATTCCGATGGCCAATGCGCCCAAAACCGCTTTCACTTACGTCATGAAAGATAATGAAATTGTTTTCACCAACAATTCCAAAAGCGACGTCGCCAGCGGCAGTATCATCACAAAGTATATTTGGGATTTTGACACCAATATCGATTCCGACGGCGATGGAAAAAAGGACAATGACAACGATTCTCAATTGAAAGATCCGGCCTACTCCTACGAAAAAGCGGGCAAATACAAAGTCCAATTAACCGCTATTGATAATCAGGGCGGAATTGGCACGGTGACCAATGAAGTGAATTTTACCCCGGAAGCGACTCCCGTTGCCACCACGCCAACAAATTCGGGCACCGGTCAGCTGAAAGCCGCTTTGGTTACGGATCCGCTGCCTGCGGCCGACGGCGCGATTCATCTCACCGGTGATACCGGAACAATCAAATTTGATTTTTCAAAATCCGCCGGAGCGGTTCAATATTACATCATTGATAAAAATATTTATTTTGATACCGATGGCGATGGTGACAAAACCAACGATCAGGATTTCAAGACCAGCCTACCGGGAACCTGGAGCACCAATTTTGATAAGTCCTGGGGCCAAATCGTCGTAAAACTGACAGTCACGGATATTTACGGCAACAAGAGCAATGCAACTCAAGAAGTTAAATTTTAACAATATGCGACGAAGTCGCATGATCCTAAAACCTAAAATTAAATCATATGCCAGATCCAACCCCAAACATCAATTCTCAAGCAGATACCAAAATGGGCAGTTCCAATGACCCAAAGATCAATCACTACACTAACGATGTAAAAAGTCCTGCCGCACCCGGTCCGGCTCCGGTTGCAAAGGTAGATCCCGCCGCGCCTGCTCAGCAGAGCACGCCGGGAGGCGCGTCCCCCGCACCTGCATCAGCCGCAAAACCCGCAGCCCCCGCGCCCATCCCACCAAATCCCGCCGCCAAGAAAAAAGTAATTCTTGGTTGCCTCGGCGCTTTCGGCTCTCTGATGCTGATTTTCCTGGTTTTATCATTTATATTTCTGGCGCAAACCGGCAACGGCACAAGTCCCATCGCCAAACTTTTGGGCATCAACGAAGGAGTTTTTGTCAACGGGCTGATTACCTTCGTTCACGTCATTTTTATTTTGCTGTCCTTGATCGCCTTTATTTTCACCATGGTTGGACTTTTCAAAGCCAGCATGGTGCGCCGGGATGACAAAGAAGGGCGTCAATCGGCTCTTCGTACCAGTCTCATTGCGGGAATTTCTCTTTTTGTAATTTTGATAATTTGGGGCTTCACTTACGTTTATCTCGACTCCAAACGGGTGCAATTTTCACCGGAATATACTCAAACTATTGTCACCACGCCTGCAAATACTCTCGGCCTCACCGCTCCAATCGAAGTGAAATTTGACGCCGGCAGCATACCTATAGATCGTAATCGTTTTCAAATTGTTTCTCATGATTGGGATTTCGGTGACAAAGCCAGCAGCTCCGGCCAAATCGCTTCCCATATTTACAAGGAAAAAGGAACTTACAACGTAAAATTGACCATCACGGTCAAAGACAAAAATACCGGCAAACTTTCCACCGGCGGTGAATATACCACCACCGTTTCCGTTGAAAGTCTGGCGCTTTCAGCAGTTTTCACCGTTGACAATCAATCCGGTGAAGCGCCGCTCGACGTCAATTTCGACGCTAGTGGATCAGCCGATCCCGATGGCACAATTGATAAATACGAATGGGATTTTGGCGGCGAAGGTCAATACAAAGATGGCACCGGCAAAACCATTAAACATACTTTTACCAAGATAGGAAAATACAAAGTTTCTCTCCGCGTCACCTCCACCACCGGCAAATCCAACACCGGTGATAAGGATATTGAAGTTTTGGAATCAATCACGCCGCAAGCGGTGATCACGGTAGTTGATGAGCCAAAAAGCTTTGCTCTTGGCCAAAGTTACGTTTTCAATGCCGACGCTTCCACTTCACCAAACGGCAACATTAACAAATACGAATGGACCTTCAGCGACACGCCCAACAAACCCGAAAAAACCAAAACCGTTTCCCATGTTTTCAAAACTCCCGGCACTCAGCAAGTTAGCTTGAAAGTGACCGATGAAAAAGGCAAAACTGACGAAATTAAAAAAGTAATTACTATCGATACGCCAAAAGGCGTACCAAAAGCCAAAATCAGTACCGATCCGGCCGCCGATTCCAAGACCGGCGCATTGGAAGGCAAAGCTCCCTTCGCCGTAACTTTTGATGCCAAAGACAGTACCGACAGCGACAACAATATAGTGGACTATCAATGGGATTTCGATGGTGATGGCAAATTCGATGGTTTTGGCGCCAAGGTCAGTCATACTTTCATGGAAGAAGGCACTTTCAATACCGCCTTGAGTGTAATTGATGGCGATAAAAATATCGGTAGCGCCACCTTGATTGTAAAAGTCACCCCTCAAGGCATCGTGCCAAGCCTGAAAGCTGACACAGTTGATGGCAACATTCCTCTCAACGTAAATTTCGACGCCAGCGCTTCCAGCTATAGCAAAGGCCAAATCAGCGGTTACAAATGGGATTTTGGCGACGGCACACCGGTAAAATCCGGTTCGGCCGCCATCACTCACAAATACACGGCCATCGGCACCTTCAAAGCCACGGTCACCGTACTCGGTACTGACAACACCACTGCCACCAAAACCATTACCATCAATGTTCGTGAAATTCCCTTGAGCGCCTGTTTCGTTTCTGTTTTTGAAAAAGGACCGGCACCGCTCAACACGAGTTTTGATCCCGGTTGCAGCACAGGTACAGCCACCGGTTATTCCTGGAATTTTGGCGATGGTGGCACTTCCACCGCGGTAAAACCCAGTCATTCTTTTGAAAAACCCGGCACTTACAAAGTCACTTTGGAAGTTTCCGATGCTCAAAACACCGTCAGTAAATCCGAAGTCACCATCACCGTAACTGAAAAATAATTTAAAAAATATATGGCCAAAAAGAAAACCCAATTAGCCTTCGTCATCCTCGCTTTGCTTTCACTGCTTGCCATTGTTGTTGGCATGATAGCGCCTTTATTTACAAAATTTTAACCAAACAATATGAACACACTCAAAACTAAAATCGTCGCCATCATCGCTGTTTTGGCGATCGGTACAATTGGTTATTATTTTGCCACCTCCCCA
>JACRIB010000059.1 GCA_016235895.1 Candidatus Peregrinibacteria bacterium
AAAGTGACAAGAAGCCGTCAAAGTTCGATCTGTAGAACGGCCTTATTTTCCGACAGATCTTCCAGGCTGGCGGTGTCGCAGGTTGTGATTATTGTTTGGCAGCCTTTGATGGATTTCAGAAGGTGGGTTTGGCGTCTATGGTCGAGCTCGGAGAAGACGTCGTCGAGGAGGAGAATGGGGTTTTTGCCGGTGCGGGCCTTGATGAAATCTATTTCGGCAAGCTTGAGGGCTAAAAGTAGAGTACGGAATTCGCCGCGGGAGGCGGAGGTACAGATATTTTTGCCGTTGAGAAAGAAAGCGAGGTCGTCGCGGTGGGGGCCGGCGCTGGTCTCAGCCTTGAAAGTGTCCTGGCGGCGGCGGGCGAGGAGGGTGTCGGAGTAAAGGGTGGGTGTAACAATTTTGCTCACATACTCTATGGAAATTCGCTCTTTTTCGCCGGAAATTTTGTGGTAAATTTTTTCGATTTTTTCATTGAGGAAAGCGGTAAATTCGAGGCGCTTGGCGATCAATGGCGCGCCGTATTGGACAATTTCTTCGTCCCAGGCGGCGAGATCTTCTTGGAGGGCGGATTCGGAGGCTCCGTCAAAATGCGCCTCGCGGATTTGCCCGAGGAGGGCATTGCGCTGTTTGAGGGCTTTTTTGTAATTAGTAAGACTCAATAAATAACTTTTGTCAGTTTGCGAAAGCACTATATCCATGTAGCGACGGCGTAGAGATGGCTGCAAATAGAGCATATTCAGGTCTTCCGGATGAAACAAAACAGTCAGTAAATTGCCGAGATATTCACTGTTTTTCAAATTTACGCCATTTTTTTTGAAATTTTTGCGGCGAATCGGCTTGGTGGAATAAAAAACTTCGAGGTGACAAGATTCATCATCAATCTCAGCATGGGCGGTACAGCGCAGAAATTCGTTGTCCCAGTGTACGAGGTCGTCTTGTAGCAGTGAACGAAAAGACTTGCCGAGCGAGAGCAGATAAATGGCTTCCAGAAGGTTTGTTTTGCCGATGCCATTGGGGCCAACCAAAACAATTACCTCCTTGTCGGCGGGAAAATCGTACTTATATTTCGGATAGTTGCGGAAATTTTCGAGTTCAAGTTTGGTCAGTTTCATTTGCAAATTTCGCTATAAAATTATATCTTTCGTGAGCAATTTCTAACAAGATTCTAGCATGTCAAAAGAGAAGCGACCAGCAGAGCGCTTGCGCTCAAGTGAGCCTAAGGGCGAACCGAGCGTGAGCAAAGCGAACAACCTTGCAGATTTAGACGCGATGAGGCATTCCTGCGCGCATGTGCTCGCGCAAGCCGTTCTACAAATGTTCCCGGAAGCCAAACTTGGCATCGGTCCAACGATCGAAAATGGCTTTTACTACGACTTTGATTTGCCGCGTACTTTGATTCCGGAGGATTTGCCTTTGCTCGAAAAAAAAATGAAACAAATCGTAAAACAAAATCAAAAATTTGTCTGCAAGGACGAGCCGGCGGAAAAAAGTTTGGAATTTTTTAAAAAAACCGGGCAGAAATACAAGCTGGAACTGGCGAAAGAATTTATGGATGAAGGGCAGAAAATTACTTTTTATGAAAACGTGATGCCGGGGCCGGATGGCAAAGCGATGTTCGTGGACTTGTGTAGAGGCGGACATGTCGATCATACGGGACAAATAGGCGCTTTCAAATTGATGAAAATTGCCGGAGCGTATTGGCGCGGTGATGAAAAAAATCCAATGTTGCAAAGAATTTATGGCGCGGCTTTTGAAACACAGGCGGAATTAGATGAATACATAAAACAGCTTGAGGAAGCCAAAAGACGCGATCATAGAAAATTGGGCGTGCAACTCGGACTTTTTCAATTTCATGAAATTTCGCCGGGTTCCGTTTTCTTTTTACCAAAGGGAACGATCGTTTTTAACGAATTACAGGCTTTTTTGCGCAGAGAGTATCGCAAACGCGGCTATCAGGAAGTGATCACTCCCCTGGTTTATGACAAAAGTTTGTGGGAAAAAAGCGGACATTGGGAACATTACAAAGAAAATATGTTTCAGGTGCAAATGGATGAAAATGTCGCTTCGCTCAAGCCGATGAATTGTCCGTCGCATATGTTGATTTACAAAATGACGAATAGAAGCTATCGCGAATTACCGCTGCGTATAGCGGATTTTGCGATGTTGCATAGAAACGAATTACGTGGCGCTTTGGGCGGCATGACGCGCGTGCGCAAATTCTGTATGGATGACGCGCACATTTTTATCGCCGAGGAGCAAATTCAAAATGAAGTGATAAATTGTATCGATTTTGTGAAATATATTTACAGTGAAGTTTTCAATTTTACTTACGATGTGGTGCTTTCCACGCGACCGGAAAAGGCCATGGGCACGGCGGGACAATGGAAAAATGCCGAAAATTCTCTGGAAAATGCTTTGAAAAAAGCGGGCATGGAGTATGGCATCAATGCCGGTGACGGCGCTTTCTACGGCCCAAAAATCGACTTCAGAATTAAAGATTCTTTGAAGCGCGAATGGCAGTGCGCGACGATTCAGGTGGATTTTCAAATGCCGCAAAGATTCGAACTGGAATACGAAGGCGCGGACGGAAAGCCACATATGCCGGTGGTAATCCACAGGGCGATTCTTGGCTCAATGGAGCGCTTTATGGCGATGCTGATAGAGCATTATGCCGGAGCCCTGCCTGTTTGGCTGGCGCCGGTGCAGGCAAAAATTTTGCCGGTTTCGGACAAATTTGCAGACTACGCCAGGGAGGTGGCGGAAAAATTAGAGCAGAAAGGTCTGCGTTACGAGGTCGATGATTCCAATGAAACTTTGGGCAAAAAAATCCGCAACGCGGAGCTGGAAAAAATCCCTTACATGATAGTTGTCGGCGAAAAAGAGGTCACCGAAAAAAATATCACGGTGAGAGATTACGCCACTAAAAAACAGGAAGTGATGGTGGTGGAGAAATTTTTAGAGATGCTGTGATCCCCAATCTTTGGATGTCTTTACTCTCACTTGTCGTTGTTCAAAGACGTCGTCAGGATCAGCAGCGGGTTCGATGTAATGGTCGTGAAATATTTCTTTTGGAGCCAATATTGGCATGATACGCTGGAGACGTGTCTGTACGTAATTACCATGACTGGCGTCGTTAAATTCGCTTCTCTCTTTCATCAAATCTTCTTTTAACAACACTCTGATTTCTACCGGCACGGCGTATGGTTGACCACCTTGTTCGTCGGGGATTACAATGTAAGAGACATATCTCAAAGCGCGATATTCTGAAGATTTTGAGAGATTGGTGCTTACAGAAACATCATCCACGTCCACGACGTTACCATAACGATTTTCCCTCTTTAAAGTACGGCCGGAACTGATGTAATTGGTTTCCAAATATTTTTGCAATGCTATCAAGTCATCGAGCGAATCCGCGACAAAAGTCATTCGCAACAAGTCGGTCATATCCTCGATTTTTTTATTTGGTTCGTTTAAAAGATTAGTCAAAATACTATTGAGTGATTTCTGCCCCATGTAGTCAAATTTACCATCCTCATCGGCCGAACCGGTTGGTAAAAGACTGCATTTTATGTCACCAAATTTTGCGGGGATTAACGGAATTGCTTTAAGCTTACTTCCGTCTGTTGGAGTTTTTTGATCTCCAACTTCTTCCACCTGACCGTTTGGATGGTCTAAAAACTGCAGGAATTGTGTTGGCTCATCCAGGAGTTCAATTCCGTTACTGGCTGTTTCCAAAATTTTCCTGATAGCACCGGCCTCATAATCCTGATAAACAACTCTTGGGGAAGTCACGCACCTGTGGATAAGGAAAGCCAATTCTATTTTACGTCTGGTGGCAAAACGCGTTTTGAGATTGATATTGGTGCAACAAATTTTGACCAACTCGGCATAATCGTTGACGTCAAGAACGGAATCTATCGCGATGCTTGGGATCTTTAAATCTTCACCAATTGAAGCCACATATTCATTCACCAAAGTAAAAATTTCCGTAACACGTTCCCTTAATTTTTCAAACCTTTCGGGATTAAAATGTTCTTCGTCTCTGGCTATCATTTGACCGAAAAGGCCTCGAAGATAACGATAATAGGCGTGCCTTTTCAGTTCACCTTCTTCATTAAACCATTCCTTGAAATTTTCGGCGATTTCCGGAGAAATTGCCTTAGGATCATGCAATAAATTTCTAACGTCAACGTGAGAGGAAATGACACGGCAGGTGTTATTGATTTCTTTTTCAATTTCTTCCGATAAAGATTTTTTATTATTAGTTTGATGAGATTTGTAATTACCTTCTTTATGAAGGATAACAAGATTGTCTATCTGTCCGGGGAATGTCGCGATCCTGTAGATACAAATTGCAATAATTTTTGATCTTAATTGAATAAGATTAAAGTTTTTCGATTCGATTTTATCCATCACGGAATTGAAAAAATTGCCCAAGCCTTTTAAATCAAAAATCAAAACGCTGCCGGCGTCTTTTCTATCTACTCCCAAAATTTTAAATAAGAAAGCCGGAGCATCAGCCATATCTTCCTGACCGTAGAAGTCTAAAAATTGGTCGATGTACAGCTCGATAAACCGGTCCGGACTCAAGCGCCCCCTTTCCCGATAAACTTCGTTAACAATGTCACTTACGTGCCGTTTCTCCGTGGCCCGGCCATGAATCAGGTCAATAAGTCGATCTCTGTTTTTGATTAACCAGCTGAAAATATCATATTGCGGATAGCGTTCTTCCAGTTCTTTGATGAAATTGGTAATGGTAAATGTTTTATCGTGCGGATCGTAATTTTGTTCGAAATAAGCAATGTTTTTTACTATTTTCTCTTCAGTCGGTGCGTCTACCGGTTCTTTTTGAGTTCTGGTAATTTTTTTCTCCAATTTAAGAATTACGTTTTCAATGATAGAGCCTCCTATGGCTTTGAGATTGTCTCCGCGATATACGGAATCTTCGCTGAATAATACTTCACTTACCAGAAAAGTCAGCACGTCTTCCGATTCCAAAAAGGCTATTAATCTTTCCGGTGGAATGCCGCGATCGAAACAAGTGTTGCCAATCCTTTGAATTTCTTCAATAAAAGGAGCGGCGATGCTGATTCTGTTGTCCAAATCATTGGTAATATCACTCTTGAGAAGTCTGTCCGCTTCTTTGTCATCCAATAATTTTGGCGTTTTTTCCAGATCTATTTTGTCGATAAGTCTATAGCTTTTGCCAAATTCTATTGCTCTTTTAAGGGCGGCGGCAATTTGTCTGTCCAGGGCGGTTTTTTGAGGTCCATTTAGGGCAGAGTCAACCCGTCTGCGTACGGCATTGACTTGTGCTTTGGCAAATCTTCTTAGTAGACTTGCCCCTACCAGGGCTACTTCGGCAGCGGCGGTGGTCAAACCTGTTGTGATTTCTCTTCTTTCCAACATTTAAATAACCTTTTAATCTTTAAGGCCTGTTATTAAAGCATGTAAATCGTCGGCCGTCAAATCGGTTGTTAATCCAGCGCCATTTTATCGGTAAAGGCCGCTTTGCGTTTGGATTGTTCTTCACTGCTCTTGTATGGCATACCTTCAAAATTGGCTTTCTTAATAATCATTTCCATTTTTTCACCATTATCGGATTTGACTACGCGGTCGAAAACTTTATTAAATTGTTCAAATGCTAGATTTTTAATGTTTTGTTCTTTTTTACCATCTTCACTGTAAATATCTTCAACCTCCGGTTCATAGATTATTGCTGCGAGTTTCTCCAATTCCTTATCACCATAGGCTGTCGCTATTTCCTGAATGGCGTTATTGGTCTGATTTATAAAAGCCTGAGGAGGTGTATCGGTAACGATGGTTCCAGTGCTTAAAGTCTGATCACTCATACGCTGATATGGATCGTTGGAAGAACTGGTTTTTTGATAACGGTTAGTCATGATTCCTTCAAAGCGGACGTAAGATTTGATGGCTTCCCTGAGTTTTGTACGAGCTCCCTTGTTAGCTACCGAGCGCATGTATTGGCTGAATCCCGGAAATACGTTGGCGTAACCCTCAATGGTCAAGAATTTCTTGGAACCGGTGGTGGCTTTACAAGCGTCATTTACAACTTCGAAAGTCGCAGGTGGTAGATAGGCGAACATATCATCGTGATCCAGTTTTTCACCGTTGCGGAGGGCTTTATTGATACGATTTTGAGTCTCGTCACTGGGAATGACATATTTCCACATGAATTCATCTACGGCTTTTCCCGGCGCAAATTTTGTTGGATCGCCTGGGTGACCGTCATCAAACCAGTTTACCCATTGTTTGTAATCGTCCAGGGTCCATCTGAATTTTTTTTCGCCATCGGGGCCTCTGGGCACTTTGGCACAAATGTATTCAAGAATCGGAAAGGCGTTCAACATTTCGGAATTAATGTGCGCGATACGATCGAAGGGCATGATAGTGCGTCCCTCGTGATTGGTGGCGGCGACACCTTCGATCATGAAATAAATTTTTGATTGCATGTTGGACTTACCAGCTTCGATGGAGTGCAGAATCAAACCTTCATATTCATGAGGATTGACGTAAATGCCTTCTTTATGCTGACGTAATAGCGTGGAAAGCCTAAGCTCATGTCCGCCGTCCACACCTTCGAGCTGCTTACCTTCTTCGTAGAAACCTTTGGAATTGCTGGCGTAGGCACTTTTGTTTTTTGAATAAAAACCATCGTAAGTGCCTTCACCCCAGAGAGAGTCTATGGCCGGTTTGAGAAAATCAAAACCGGTACGTCGGTCATCTTTGCTAACACGGGTATTGGGATCGCCATTGGATGGAATTGGGATGGAAAGACGGGGAATGATAAATTTGTTGATGTTGCGCCAAAGTTCGATGCTATCCCAGCGCAATTGACCCTTATCGGAAAGGGTAACAAAAGCGGCTTTGAACTCATCTCTGTTGCCGGTGTTTTCCAGGCGATATTGGACTTCGTAGATACCTTTGTGCTCGAAGGCTTCCTGATATTGATGTACTTCTTCGTGCTCGGTGGACTCCACGATACGACGCATTTCCGGAGAAAAGTAGGGTAATTCTTCACCGACTCTGGCGAATTTATCCTTCTGTCTGCGCTCCCAGCGACGGTCGTAGTATTCCCACATGGCTTTACCCATTTTCCAACAATCGTTCATACTGAAAAAACGGGTATCGTTCCAAAGAGCTTTGAGAAAACTTTTTTCTTTGTATTTCATGCCGCCTATTTTGTTGACCTGATTGAGAGGCAGGGCTTCTTCATAATATTTTTTCTTGGCGTGTTCGTCGTGGCCTTCTTCATGGCCGTGTTCTTGTTCGTGGGCGTGTGCTTGCTCAGCTTCGTGAGCATGCGCTTGCTCGCCTTCATGGGCTTGTTGCAGCTCTTCTCCCTCTCCAGTGGCATGTTTATTTGCCATAGTCATGGCGGCGATTTGGTCCGGCTGCTCGATAAGTGTCCACTTTCCTTTACCGGTAGGTCTGGTGGTCGGCGCGTTCATAATAGAACCTTCGCGGACCATGCGGGCCAATTCTAAAGGCGTGAGAGTTTTTGGTGAGGAATGAGTGCCGGCAGCGCGACCAGCATAGGCAAAATGGCTAGGGATACCGGCTTCCAGCATTTCTTGTACACCGGCATTGCCATTTCTAAAATGGTTTGGCAGCTCTTCCAGAACGTGAGTTTCTTTTTCACGTTTAATTTTTCCCCAGTGTAGGAGGCCGTTATTGTCGAGGAAGATTACTTCCTTTTCTTCTCCAGTTTTTGGCGGATCAAATTTTGGCATGTCGGTGCCACCGATACGTTCGAAGCGAGCCTGCCTTGGTTCCGTCGAACCTTTGGCAAAATCGGCGCATTGCGCGCGCAATTTTGCTCTGGCGGCGGCGCAAATTTCCGCGGTTTCATCAATTGCCACTTTTCTTTGAAAGCCGTGCTGTTTTACAAATTTGGCAAATTCGCCGAAATTAAATTCCCGCTGTTTGCGGTCAAAATAAAGCGAATTATCCACGGAATTTTCGAGCCAGGCCCGTGGAATCTTGGTAACGGTTTGATCCAAGGAGATAGTTTTTTTAGCTTCATCGACGGCTTCAATTTTGAATTGGCGCTTTTGCATGACCGGCCGGTGCTCCTTGTCATAGCCGACCAGAGTTTCCGCTTTAAATTCCTGGCCGACGGCGAGAGCGGCATAACCAAATTCTTCAGAGGAACGTTTGTTTAATTCGGCTAAAGAATCAATTTCCTCATAGCCCTCGAAAGCATTGATCATTTGTAGAAAATTCTTGTAGCTTTCGACTTTGTTTTCGCCTTTTTCGTTTACATATTCAATAATCAATTCGCCGGCGGCTTCTTCTTCGAAGCCTTCGCGATCGGTTTTATCGAATCTTAAGCCGGTAATTTGCAGTTCGATTTCCTTTTTTTGGGCTTTTCCGGTGATAGGATCAATTTCCAGACCCATCATTTTTAGCGAGGTTTTGGAGTCTTGTTGTCCGCGACTACGACTTAAGTCCAGGAACCACATGCGTAGTCTCTCGGCGGTCTGTACATCAACTCCGGTACGTTTGAAAAAAAATTCCAGCGCGCGCAATCTTGCCAAATTTCCGGCTAGCCACTGCCGCTCTTGCAGACGCGGTTTTTTGAGTTTTTGTTGGAGTTTGTCGAATTCATTATCGAGCTTTATCAATTCCCGCTTAAGCCGTTCAATAAGAGTCTTATCAGGTTTTTCAGCGGATTTGGCGAGGCGATATTGACGATCAACTTCGTTGGATTTGGTGGCAAGTGCGGCCTGCTCCGTTTCCAAACGATCCAATTCTTCCACCAAGGCTTCCGGTAATTGTTCTATTTTCCAATTGCTGCGAGTCGTTTCGGAGGCTTTCTCCACCAAACTGTGAATGTCGGCGACTCCGGTGATGGTTTGAGCGGCGGCAGAAGTTTCCGTGACGGCTTGTATAGCCAAATCTTCATCGCGCAGATCGGTGAGCTTTTTCAGAGCGTCTTTTTCGGTGCGTTCGGTGAGCGGGCTGGTACTTTCTTCGCTGAGTCTTTTGAGAAAATCAGTGGCAAATTCTTTTTCCTTTGGTGTGCCGTTCAGGGCTTGTATAAAACGTAAAACGTGCTTGCCTTTTTTTGGAAATTTGCCCAAGCTTAAGGCTTTCATGAAATGCTTATATTCCTTTTTCTCCATTTTGTTCGGATCGCGCAGGGTCTCGCGCAATTGTTTCAAAACTTCAGTTTCGAGCTTGCCGTTGCGCGCCAATTTGGCGATCTGGCCGGCATAAGTCTCGGGGTTCATGGATTCAAGCTCTTTCAGATAGGCCATGTATTCCGGCGAGAAGCGGTTTTGAGAATTTTCCGGTTTTTTAAGCTTTTTGTCTGTCATTTTTTTTAGTAAAATGTTTTAAACATTTTAGCGTAGTACAATTGTTGTTTTTTGGCAAGAGGGTGAGGGAAAATTAAGGGCCGGCTTTAGGTGGTGGTGCCGCGGGTTTTGGCGGGTTGCCCGCTGCCGCTGCCGGTCCACCCGTCGCCGGGCCTGTTCCTCCCGTTCCCGCTGTCGGTGTAGGCTGTTTTTTAATCGCATTGGCAAAATCGGTACCAAGCTTTTTCTTTACCGTATCGTATTGATCTCCGAGAATAACTTTCAGCTGATCATCTCCCAGCTTCGCGTTCGGATCCTGGTCATATATCACCTTTACCATTGCCTGGACGGCGGTTTTTATTTTGGCGCCATCTTTTTTGGCGACCGCATCATTCAACTCGGTCTTTCTACCTCTTAATGCATCCAATCTGGTACTGTCTTCTTCAAGTTTCAAAGCTTCTCCGAGAGTACGATCTTTGCCATCTTTTTTGTCAAATTTTTCCGCTCCAGTAACGTATGGTTTGGCACCCGGCGCTGCCGGAGTTTTGGCTTTGGCGTCAGGCTTTTTGGTGGTATCGGGGGTTGTGGCGGCGTTGATTCTACCATTTCTTTTGATGGTATCGATTGCGTCTTGAACTTCCTTGTCGGTTGAAGGTTTTATTCCAGCTAAGGTCTCAATGGCTGCGGCGAGTTTGGGATCTTCCCCTTTAATTTTGGCAAAGGCATCGTTATTGGCTCTATTATTTCTCCAGTCGTGGATCTCTTTTCTCCAATCTTTATTACCCAATTTTCCTTGTTCAGAGGCGTCTTTCAAGATACCGTACAGTTCCTGTTTGGAATGACTCTTTTTCAAATCTTCCGGATTGCTGGATTTTTTACTGGTAATGTCATTATATAATTCCTGATCTTTTTCGTTGCTATCACCAATTCTATGCATAAAATTTCCAAGTGAAGATAGGGTATAAGCCTTGTGCGGATGTCCCGGAAGATTGATGGGAATCATTGGTATATGTTTGAATGGGAGAGCGCCGAGCCATGAACCGGCGGAAGTGACGGCGCCTTTCATCTTGTCTATCAGACTGTGAGCGATGGTGCCATCGGCGGCGGCAAATACGCCGGTCCAGACCACTCCGATTACTCCTACGGCTACTATGAAGTCTTGTAAAGTGTTGAATCCGGCCACGGGAAGTCCGCTTGTCGGATTGAGAGTTAGTACGGAGTTGGTAGCGGCGGTCCCGAGATCCAAGCCCTGAAGCGCCTTGAGCATGATCCAGCCGACGGTGAGGGGTAGGGCTATGAGCAATGGGGCAATGGCGTTTTTGGTAAATTGTTCGGAAATTTTACCTATTCCGCCAAGTTTGTCTTTCAAAGGTGTAGAGGGAATCATCAAAAGCAATATTGGCGAAATGGCGATGCTCACCCACATGACCGCCAGTCTTCCCATCAGCACTATGAACAAGGCCAGGAAAGAGACGCAATAGACGATATATAAAATCATCGAAAACAGGGCGTTGGTGAAGATTTTTTCGACCGGATCTTTGGTCAATGAAGTAATTTTGGGATCGACGTCCGAATAGAACACTACATTGCCCATGTTTAAAGCCAGGGCAAAAGCGGCATTTCGAGAATTATAATGATCCAAGAAAATTCTGCCTTGCTGGTTTAGTCCTTTGCCGTCACATAGGGCGGAATTTTTTGAGGCCGTGATTTCTTTGTTAAATTTGGCTTTTTGGTCATCCGGTAGAGTGTCAATTTTGTCTTTTATTGTTTGAATTGAATCAGTTGACTTAACCGTCAACATCTTAGTGCCGTCCGCGTTCATTAATTTGTCAGCAACCGCGTGATAAGTCGCAAATTCCTGGGCCTGTTTTAAATTTTCATCGGATGTGGCGTTGAAATCCACGGGTTTGAATCCCTCCAAACTGGCGCAGAGTCTGTTTGTCATTGCCGGAGTGCTTTCAATCTTGCCAAGCCCTTCACTTACCTGTGTCGGTAAAGCAAAAATAGCAGTGGTCAGCATGTTTATGCCATCCAGAACAACTTTTATACCCACGAAAGAAAAGTTTACGGCGATAATGCCGATGATTATTTTTGGCAACAGGGCTTTGATCGAAGTGCTGTCTTCGCTCAAGCCGAGGACATTGTAAAGAGCGAGACCGACCAAAATTATGACGAATAAAATATTGACCAGATTACGGATAGGGATCCAAATATCGCGAAGTTTTTCCTCCATGCCGTTACCGAATAAAAGGTCGTTTTCCATGAGTCCGCCGATCATTACGAGTACCGGCCAAATGAGTCGATTCAAAAATGACTGAATACTACCGATAACGCCTATGTTTTTTTCCAAATCCTTGGAAAGTTCCGGGCTTAAGGCGGCGGTATCTTTTCCGCAATAAAGTATATCATCCTTGGTCAGATAGTTTATCCTGTGAAATTTATCGGGACAGGTTGAATTCGTAATCTTATCCGCGTCGGTGGTGGTACAAAATTGCTTGTCGGTACTTTGTTTCCATCCGGCTTCGCACGTTACTCCGGCGTCCGCGTCGGGAGTCGCGGCCGGTGTGGCTTTTTTGGGGGCGGCATAGGCCACCTGCGCGGCGCCGCTGTTTATCAAGATCAGCAAAGGCAAGATGATGGCGCAAATTATTCTGGAAATTAATTTTTGTTTTTTGGCTTTTTTCATTATAAAAACAAGTGAATTATGGCGATGATTGGCTTGAGAATATGAATTCCGTGTGAGGCCGCGAAAGTGGCGGCATTGGCGGTGGCATCGGAACTTCCCGAAAATAAGGCCAGGGCGGTTCCTCCTCCCACTCCCGCGCCGGCCAGCTTGGCCAGACGCTTGCCGAAAGAACCGGTGGCAGGTTGATCTTCGGTCGATTGTTCTTGATCTTCCTGTTGAGCGGAACGATTTGGTTGATTGTTGTCTGGTTGATTGTTTTGATTCTGTTGGGCGGTTTGTTCGGGGCCTCTATTTTGAGCCGACTCTTTAAGATCATGAATTTTGGCCATGCGTAGGCCTTTTTTTCCCGGTCCTTTAAGTCGCCTTACTCTTCTTTGCGGATATTGTGATTGAGGTGCGACGACTTGCTCTTCGTTGGGGATTTGCAGATTTTCTTTGGGAACTTGAATGTCCTGTTCCGGAATTTCTTCTTTAGAAATTTTGGCGGCTTTCACCGATGATGGCGCCGGAATTTGTGCGGGCTGGATAGGTGTTTGGGCGAGTGGCTCCGGTGCGGGTTCGGCCGGCTTTTGCGGCATGGCTCCAACCGGTTTTGGGACCGCCGGCTCAGCTGGCTTTTGGGCCAGTGGCTGCGGCGCTGATTCGGCCGGTTTTTCTGTCGGTATTGGCAATGTGGTTGTTCCCGTATCAATATCAAAAGAAAATCCGGTTGGAATATTTGTCGGTTTGCTGATCGGTGTCATTGTTTGTCCGCTTGTCGTATTGGCTTGCGGACCGGTGGGAGTGGCTTTGGCGACAGCTCCGGCGGTAGCGGTTGGAACATTGGCGGGTGTGGCGGCTTTAGCTGCTAAACCAGCGGATCCTTGCTTTCCCGCCAGTGGAGACATTCTCAAAACATTGCGCAGCGCCGCTTTGTAAAAGCCGATAAATTGTTGCGGTTCTTTGATGATATCGAGGTGATCGAGAACTTTGGCGAATCTCAACAGAGTATTTTGTTCGGGAGGCACGTCTTTGATCGCTCCTCCGCGCATCAGTTTAATTTCTTCAATTTTTTGCTTAATGTAGGGATCTTTGCCACCTTTCATTGTTAGAAATTCAATAAAAGTTGTGCTGTTTACGGTGTCTTTATTCAATTCGTGCTTGGAACCATCAATTGTGCCCATTTTCAACTCATGTATAAATTCGGCAAAAAGCTGCAAAATGCGGTGGTCTCCCTCAAGAGAGCCGAAAAGTCCGGCATTACCAAAAAGTTTGATTTTCGCCTGGTAATTTTCCTTGTCGTTTACCAGATTATACAGGTCGCGATATTTTTCGAAATTTTCAGTAGGCATTTTTTTGTTTTATAAGCTCACTTCGCTCAGAAGTGGCAAAGCCACATTCTTCGCTCGTTACGCGCTCGCGCCGCGCGCTCGCGTGTTTGAGATATTAAGATATTGAGTGTATTCGTCGTTTACCGTTGCTCCGCCGAGATTTAAAGTGTCGAAAATTTTAGCGAAAGTCATGATTTCTTCGGGATTTATTTTTTTGAACGAATCTCTGAGAGTGGCATAATTGACGTCTTTGGCATCGGGCTTGCCCTCTTTTTTGCTTGAAGCCATGCGATCCAGGAAGCCCAAGAAATTGGCAGGTGTCAGGTAATTTTTCATTTTACTCAAATCGGTGGTGTCATAAATTTGCTTGGTGCTTTGAATGAAATCAAAAAATACTTTGGCGCCGGCGTAATCACCCTGTTTGAAAAAATTGTCCCAATCTTTCCATTTGGGATTGCCGTCTCTCTCTTTTTGTAAATTTTTGGCGGCTTGTTTTTTTACGTCATCGCCATGAAAAAATTGGTCCATGGTTTTGCTGCTTTCGCCAACTTTGATGGCGGCGTAAATCCCGGCGGCGGCAAGAGATTGCGGGTTGGTCAGGCGCTTTATGGCTTCATTAAATCCTCTGAATTTTCCACCCTGCCAGGCACCGGTCATAAAATTGCCGATGATGGTCACGCCCGCGCCGAATTTTATAAAAGTAAGCAAAGCATTGCCCAAAGTTATCATTTTGCCGGCGGCGTTTTCGGTGCCGTAAGGGATGACGCCTAAACGTGAAGCTTCAGCCTTGAAATTGTTCTGGGCTTGCCAGTTGGTTTGGAATTGTGTCATTTCGGCATCGCTGTATTTTTGGCCGGGATTCAATTCTTTAATTTCCACGGCGTTGTATACACCCATCCTGTTGCCCTCCACCAAAAAAGCTTTCAATCTGTCGGGTCTACCCTTACAAAATTCTTTGGCGATTTTCACGCGATCTTCTTTGCTCATAAAAGAAAGTATGCTCCAGAGGTAAGGCATGATATCACTGTCGGGTTTGTCAAACTCGGAATTTAGATATTTTTCCACCGTGGCAAAGGCCTTTTTATTGGCTTCCACCATATCGGAACTATCGCCCTGTGAACCCAGCGCGGCTAAAAAGGCCTGTACAATATCCTTGTGTTTGCCGGAAATAATCAGCTTTACAAAACGATCGGCCCGGCGATTGATATCACCGGTCATTTTGGCCAGAACCTCGGCATCGATACCGCCGGTGTCTTTGGCCATGGCCTGAATATAAGAAATGGCAAAATCCTTGGCTTCCTTACGACGTTTTTCGAAGTCTTCCAGACCTTTATTATGTCTGGCCAGTTCTTCCTGACTTAATTTTTTGTCTTTTATGTCTTTGACACTTTGGTCAATTTCCTCTTCCAACTTATCAAGCGGCGTGGTTAAAACACCTTTAATCACACTTTCATTGAAATCGGCCATGGGGGTACGAATTTTTCTTTTTTCTTTATCATAAGCGGCTTGGACCTCATCCTTGGCCTTGATAGTGCGCTCGCGCTGATCCCGAAGCTGATCTTCGGCACTCAATTTCTGCGTATCTTTGGCTTCAACTTCTGGTTTTCCTGATTTTTCAGCCATATTTAAATTTTAAATAATCTTAAGAAGATGTCGCTAAGTTTTTCGGTCTGACCTTCCAGTTCGGGAACTTTGCTCATCAAAAATTCACGAATGAGGGCCGGTTCCTGATCATAAAGCTGAATGGTAATGTCATCAATAATGTGACCACTGACACGAATATTTAAGGTCTGAACGTAGGGCGGATCGTAAATAATCCAAAAAGCTTTGATCTGGCTATAAGAATATTTACGATAACCGACCTTGATGCCAATATCCGAAATTTTGATTTCGATGGCTTTGGGATGCTCTAAATGAATGATGTAATAGGCAACGGCAAAAATGCCGATGGCCAGGGAAAAAGTCCAGGCTCCGGAGTAAATTCCCCAGGCGATAACAGCTAAAACCGCTATTGTCATGAAAATTTTCCAGATCGGACCGCGCTCGTGAATAATGGTTTCGGGAGCAATCCAGGAAATTTTGGCGTCATCATAAGCCGAAGGCGCGTTTTTAATAAGCTCTATTTGGCGCTTTCGTTCCTCTCTTTTTTGCGCTTTTTTCAGGCGGTGCTGATGATATTTTTCTTTTATTTTGTGAAACATGGGATTTTTGTTTTTATCTGGGAATTATATCATAAAAAGACCCTTCGAGGAAGGGTCTTGTGATAGATCTGTGGACAGATTATGAAAAGATTTTCTTATTTAGTGTAGGGTACCATGGCCATGAAACGGGCATTTTTAATCCCCTGGGCGATTCTTTTTTGGTGTTTTTGGCAATTACCACTGTAGTATCTTGGAACGATTTTGAAGTATTGGGTGGTATATTTGCGCAAAATTGTCAGATTTTTGTAGTCGATCTCATCCAGTTGATCGATGCAGCATTGACATTTTCTTTTTTTGTAGCTTGGCATAGTGGTTCAATTAGGAATTAATTGGTGTGAGCTTCGTCGCATCTTAGAACATATTTTCGCCGGATTCTTCTCCCGTTGGTGGTATAGTAGCTTCATCTTCGGGTACGAAATCGGCTCCGTTACCAGGCTCGCTTCGCTCGCCTGTAGACCTTTTTTCCAGCATAATCATATCTTGTAAAACAATTTCCGTGCGGAAACGCTTTTCGCCGTTTTCCGCTTCCCAGCTTCTGGTTTTCAAGTAGCCTTCGAGGTAAACCAGCTTGCCTTTTCTTAAATATTGATGACAAATTTCGGCTAAACGCGCCCAAGCCACCACTTCGTGAAATTCAGTAGATTTCTTTTTGTCCTGTGCCGTTGTAACCCATTCTCTATTTGTGGCGATGCCGAAAGTGCTAACGGCCTGGCCGTTTTGGGTCTGTTTCAACTCGGGGTCGCGGGTGAGATTACCAATGATAATTACTTTGTTTACTGATCTCATGTTGGTAAAAATTATAGGGTAATATCCGGATCATCAATGATACTTTTTAATTTAGCATCCACTTCCTCAAGTTTGATCTTGGGAGAAGCTATTTTTTTGATTTTTGGAGCGCTTTCAGCTTTTTTGATCGGCTTTTCTTCTTCTTTAGTCTCTTCCGGAACATGTTTTTTGGGTTCAGGTTTTTCATGTTTTTCCGGTTTTTCAAATTTTGGTTTCCTTACTATTCTTGGCGCGGAATTGCCGGCCTTTTTGGCTTCGGCGTTACGTTTGGCTTCCTCCTTCAAAGCCTTGGCTTTTTCTTCTTCTTCTTGGTATTCGGCGAAAGTTCTAAAAATGTATTTTTCAGGAGTTTTGACAATCAAAGCGCGAATGACACTGGGGTTGATGACCAAACTTCTTTGCATTTCACCCAACTTGATTGGATTAAGGGTAAAATTCAGGACATGGTAAAAACCCTGTTCCTGTTTCTTGATGCGATAAGCAAGATCGCGGTTACCCCAAGAATCCTCGTGTAAAATGTCTCCTTCGTTGGAGGAGATATACTTTTTGAGCTCTTCGAGCTCTTTGGCGATAGCTTCCTCTCCGATTTCCGGAAAGAAAATCGTCATCAATTCATACCTGGTCATGGTTTCTTTGGATTAAGATCTAAATAATGAGCGCTGGCGCTCTGTGATCTCAAGGTCACGCCTGGGCGGGACCAGAAATTAGCAGTCGGAGATTAACAAAGGGGGTATTTTTTTGCAATAGAAAAGGACAATATTTTGAAAAACATGTCAAGTTCTTATTTTTTGGGTCTTCTCCTTTGTTCTGATTGGCAGTGTCTATTCAAATGGCTTAAATAAGCTAATTAACGCTTGTTGACTTGACTTAAATAGTTTGTTTTGGCAATATGATTTGCGATCTGTCAATGTATGGGCCTTGATAGATGCCCCAGCCGCGAGGGATAATGATGGGGAAAATATAATATTTCCTATGGAGGTTGCTCAGCAGACATTGCAAGTCAACGAGTTTGCGCGTAAAAACCGTCATCTGAAGATCTTCTCGAGAGGAGGTCTGGTAAGGATGAATGTTGGTTATTTTTTTAATAGCGCCTGGAACGCCGGCAAAAGAATTTTAAGTAATCCTTTGTTTACGGCTGCAAGTAAAGCTTTAACGGTGACAAAGGTGGTGCTTTCCAGAGCTCTTCCGGTTTCTCCACAGAGAAAACTGTTGGCTCAGGCGTCTTTGGTGGCCGGTTTGTCTTTGATGGTTTCGTCTTTGACCTCCGGCGGGACTTTTGCTCCGGTGGAAATGGCTTACTCCAGCGATTATATTTCTTCATATTCTTTGCCCGGTGATGTGCTGGTGAGTGATGATTCGGGTTATTTGGTAAAAATGAATCCTCCCACGAATGAATCCAATAGAATAGGCATGACCGATTACGCCGTACATACCGTTGAAAGTGGTGAAACTATTTCAGGTATAGCTAAACAATACAGTGTTAAGGCGGAGACAATTATGTGGGAAAACAACATTGTGAATTCCAAGACTTTGAGGGTCGGTCAGAAATTGTTGATTCCGCCGGTAGATGGCGTCAGTTACAAAGTTGCCAGTGGTGATAACGTGGAAAAAATTGCCAAAAAATACAATATTGTGAGTACCGCTATTGTTGCTCAAAACGGACTGGGCACGGATGCTGTTTACAAAGGAGAAGAATTGTTTTTACCCGGTGCCAAGCCGATCGAATCTCCAAATCTGGTCATAAATAACAGCATAGCTAGAAATACGTCTGTCAGCAGAAGTAGTAGAAGTGCCGCGAGCGCGGCTTCTTCCACCGCTACTCCGGATATTGGAAAGATGTTTATTTTCCCAACTATGGGTGTCATTACTCAAGGATTCCATTCCGGGCATTACGCTTTGGATATCGCCAATCCCGATATGCCTCCTATTTGGGCGGCGGCTTCGGGAACGGTGATTAAGGCGTCAAGTGGTACTTGGGGTGGCGGATATGGCAATCATGTGGTTGTTGATAATGGCAATGGCGTGCAAACGCTTTACGCGCACATGGACTCTTTGAATGTTTCGGAAGGTCAATGGGTAAATCAGGGTGACGTGATTGGTATTATGGGTAGAACCGGCCGTGTTTATGGAGTAACCGGCATACATTTGCACTGGGAAGTTGCTATTAATGGCGCGAAAGTAAGTCCGATTGGATATTATTAAGACGGCTTGGAGAATGCTATCTACTTCCATGTACAAGCAGTACATTGCGGTCGAAATTTTGTTTTCGCCTCGTGGCCATCTTTCAAAATAATGATGAAATTAATTGCTTATCTATGGCACCTGCCGAGAAATCTGGCGATGTTTTTGGTTGTTGGTTACCAAAAAACTCTGTCGCCGGATCATGGCTGTCTGAAGCGGTTTTTTTCGCATGGGTATTGTAAATTTAGTCCGTCATGTTCGGAATACGCGAAGCAGAGTTTTGAAAAACATGGGCTGATTTGGGGCTTGTGTAAGGCTTTTTGGCGCGTATGCAGGTGCAATCCGTGGAGTAAGGGCGGCGAGGACAGACCGTGAAGGGGGATGGTGGAATGTAGTGTAAATTCGAAATGGCGGTGGTGAGGACAGGCTATGAGGAGTTGGACCGGGTGCGCTGTGTGAAAATCCATAGGCCAACCGTCGGCGGACTCAAACCGGCGCACGACAATGACGTCCGCACGTGACACGGCCATCAAATTTAGCGTAGAGCATGGCTGTGGTGCGCAAAGTGGTGTGAATTCTATCGCCGTGACCATTTAGCCTCCCGACATTTCAGATCCACCGCATGCGCCAACTCATGGTGTTCTTTGCAAAGCGGAGCGAGATAGTGTGGATTATGGCTTCCAGACAAGGAAAATCTTTGAGTATGATGGATCGTTGTTGCCGGTTTTTGGCAATTTTTCATCGAACATTTTGTACCAAACTCTTCTTTAAGAATTTTCCGGACGTCTCGTGGAATGTAGCGATTTTGTTTGATCTCGGCTTTTTCAGCCTTTGTCTCTTCTTTTTGCAAAACTTTTTGACTTATTTCTTCTTTATTTTGCGCAATTTCATCCTCGCGTTTTCTCAAAAAATCCAGAAGAAGATTATTTACATCGATCCCTTTTTCTTGTAATTCAAGAAGCTTTTGGTGGATTTCGGATGAGAGATTTAAAGTCCGCTCTTCATTACCATATCGACCAATTTCCAAAGTCTGCCCGGACAGACTTTTTGCCTCAATTGTTGGCTCAAATAAGCCATTTTTATTTTTGCCGCTACCAAAACCTCCATGCCAATCGCTCTCGTTGTTCGCCCACTTTTCGTCCCTCACCAAAGTATCCACCGCACTTTTTGATAAAATCTGCACTTGCCCTGCCAAAAATTCTTCATTCTCGGGATTAGCAATCGAAACCACTCTCGCCAACTTGTTTATGCTTACCTGACCATTCGTCAGTAAATTTTGTAAAATCTGCAAACTCGAAAATCTTTTTTCCAAATTTAAAGTCAATTTAACCTGTTCTTCACTCAATCCGGCCAATTTTTTCGCAAATTCAAAAATAGAACCGAAGCCTTTTTTCTCATACAATTTTCGTCTGTTGACCTCCGGCAAAA
>JACRIB010000058.1 GCA_016235895.1 Candidatus Peregrinibacteria bacterium
CTCATGGCAAAAAACCGCTAAAACCCCCAAAAAATCAACAAAAAAGAGCTCACTATGGGCTCAAAAAAACCTGGAAATCAAAAAAATCTCAAAAAATCACCACGCCGACGCAGATACGCTGTTTTTCAGCATGTCCCTAATCTATTGAGTCAAAACAGCATAGCAAGGCACGGCTGTGCCACTTGCTGCCGCAGGAGCTCCAATCGTAACTGCAAACGAACCAGTATCACAATTAGCATTGCCATTTGTAAGTATCTCAACCTGCGCCCACACTCCAAAAGAATAAGTAGAAAAAGCTTTGACAAAATAGTAACTGAAGGAAGAAGTGGGATCAACCGGCAAAGTGCCTCCAAAATCAGGCTTTAGTTCTGCCCAAGTATTAGTTCCACCATAACCAGCATATGTCAAAGCATCTGCAATTTTACCGGATATGGCCGGATAGGGTTTGCCAGCCAAATTAGCATTTACCAACACTTTCTGAATTTTCTGTAAACTGGCAATTCTTGCGGTATCCCTACCCTTCGCTGGTGCGCCAAGCAATGTCGGCAAGAGAGCCACGGCCAATACGGCGATTATCGCGATCACGATCAGGAGCTCGATCAGGGTGAAACCCTTTTTGGAATTCAGATTTTTCATAGGAAAAAATTATAAGGAATTTATAGACATTTTACCTCTGATCTAAAAAAAGACAAGTGGAATTTTTGCGCTAGCTACTGGCTATATAATTTTACAAATTGCTCTTTGAAGATCAATTTGCTATACTTGTAGCAATTATGATTATATTCAAACGTACAATTGAGACCAGGATTCTCAATTCATTATTTAAAGGCAGAATGGTTTCCATCCTTGGGCCTCGCCAATCTGGCAAAACCACTTTGGCAAAAAAAATTATAAAAGGATACGGAAAAGACGCGGCATATTACGACTGCCAACTTGCTGAAGTTCGTCAACATTTTATTGTGGGGAAACCCGATGAATTATTGCCGCTCACCATCGGTAAGAAGGTGGTAGTGTTTGATGAAGCTCAAACTATTCAGGATATTGGCACTATCTTAAAAGTATTCCATGACAAAAATCCCGGAGTGCAAATCATTGCCACCGGATCGTCTTCTTTCGACCTCGCAAATAAAATAAACGAACCGATGACCGGAAGAATTTTTGAATTTATACTTCTTCCACTTTCCCTTCTGGAAATTAGTAAATCAAAACATATTAGCGCTCGGGATCTCCATCAGTACATGCTGTACGGAACCTACCCGGCAATAGTTGGGGAAAGGTCTTTGGATATTAAAAAAACCATTTTAAAAAATATCGCTACTCAATATCTCTACAAGGATGTATTTACCTTCGAGGCAATTAGAAATCCAAGAGTATTTGAGGACCTTTTGAAGTTACTCGCCTTACAGATAGGATCATTGGTATCACTAAACGAATTAGCAATTCATCTTGGAGTTAGTAGATCCGTTATACAAAGATATCTTAGACTGCTGGAGCAGTCGTTTATAATTAAGATTGTACATTCTTTCTCCAATAATCCGCGAACAGAATTAAAAAAAGCATTCAAAGTGTTTTTTCTCGATACGGGTGTGCGTAATGCTTTGGTGGATATTTCTTCACCAATGGACAAGAGAAACGATAAAGGCTCTATTTTTGAAAACTTTTTTGTTTCCGAACGCCTGAAAATTGGAACTCTCGAGATTTTTCCTCCCGAAATTATGTTTTGGAGAACACGCATTGGACAGGAAATTGATGTAATAGAAAAGAAGGGAATAGAGATTTTTGCCTATGAATGCAAATGGAAAGAAAAAATAACCATACCGCGTACATTCGAAACTTTATACCCAAACGCTCACTTTGAATGCGTCACGACGGAAAATATTCTGTCTTCATATTTAAACAAACTTCCCCAAAAATTTCACTGCCGGTAAAACACGGATACCATTCGCAACCATCAATGTCGCGAAAATAACGTAACTCCAGATCGCTGCCTTTACTATCTTGTTCAAAATGAACCCATTTTAAAAGGTGGCTCGCCACAAGATTTTCAAACCTGAAAGAATCTTGCTGATACGAGTTTTTTTGACACCCGTCAAATTTACACGCGAGTTTTCTACAAGCTCGAACTCAAGCTCGACAGTTTCATAATCGGCAGCATCACCGCCGCTACGACCGTACCCACCGTCAAGCCTATCACGATCAAAATGATCGGTTCGATAATTTTGGAAATTCCGGCTACCGCCGTGTCTACTTCATCTTCATAAAATATCGCCACTTTCGCCGTAATTTCACCAAGCTGCGCCGTCTTTTCACCCACATCAATCATATTTACCAGCATCGGCGGAAACAAATCACTGTCCGTCAAATTTTCCGCCAGGGGAATACCTTGCTTGATGTCTTCCACCGCAAGCATTAGACGTTTTCTGTAAACTTCATTGCCCATGGAATTGGCGGTGATTTCCAGCGTTTTTACGATGGAAATATTGCTATCCAGCAAATTACTCAAAGATCGCGCGAATCTTGCCAGATAAGCTTCTTTAAACAAATTGCCAAACACCGGCACACTCAATTTAAATTTATCCAGGGCATATTTTCCGGTATCCGTTTTTTTGAAAACAGAAAAAAATACAAAAATTCCAGCTACGCCTATCAAAATAAAAATACCATTGTTGATCATGAAATTGCTCAAACCAACGACAATTTTTGTCACCAACGGCAAATCTCCTTTCGCACTTGCAAAAAGTTCCGTCAATTTCGGAATTACAAAAATCATCAAACCCGTCACTACCAAAATCAAAAGCACAAAAATAACCACCGGATAAATCATCGCGCTCTTCACTTTGGACTTGATGGAATAGGCTTTTTCCGCATCTTGAGCCAGATTTTCCAATACTCTGGCAAGCTGTCCGGAAGCCTCTCCCGATTCCACCATGCCTATTTCCGCGTCGGTAAAAATTTCACCGTATTGTAACATTGAAGACGACAGACTGTCTCCCGCTTCGATTTTTTCCGCCAAATCTTTCACTATCATCTGTAGCCGCGGACTTTTATCCATCTGCGCCACGAGAGATTTTAAGGACATTACCATCGGAATTCCGGAATTGATCATCACGGAAAGCAAATGCAAAAAAGTGGCTTTTTCTTTCACTTTTACGCCCGAATGAGCCAGAAAATAGTTATTGATTTTGTTGTACCAGTCTACAAAAAAATTCCCGCTGGATTTTTTTTCATTCAGACCGCTTTTGTCCAAAACTACGGTAGATTTTTCCTCCTGAATATTTAGCACGACGCGATCCTTCGACTGTCCGTCGATCTTGAAGGTCTCCGTCCCCATGGTGGCAAAATCTTTTTTTTCGTCGGCCATTTGTAATTAATTAAACGGATTTACGCGCTACACGATATACTTCATCGAGCGTTGTCATGCCCTGCAGAGCCTTGATAATTCCGGCTTGCTCCAGCGTCACCATGCCGTTTTTCAAAGCTGCCTCCTCTATATCCATGATGCTGGCGCCAGTACCGATCAATTTTCGCAGTTCATTATTCATGCGGAATACTTCATATAAACCGACACGACCGATGTAGCCCACATTGCCACATTCCGCGCAACCCACAGCTTGATAGAATTTCATTCCTTGAAGTAAAGCGGCATCTATTTCACCTTCGGCGTGCAATCGCGACATCGCATTTTTCACCAATTCCAAAAGTTCCGGTGAAGTCTCCGCCAGCTTCTTGCATTTTTCACAAACTTTGCGCACCAACCTTTGAGCGATAATCAATTCAATGGTTGAATTCAGCAAATAGGGCTCAATGCCCATATTTATAATACGGGTAATGGATTCCACCGCGCTGTTCGTATGCAAAGTGGAAAACACCAAATGTCCCGTAAGCGCGGCCTCGATCGCGGTATTCGCCGTCTCTTTGTCACGGATTTCTCCCACCATTATGATGTTCGGATCCTGACGCAAGGCGGTTCTCATGCCCGATGCAAAATCATAATCAATATCATGATGCACCTGACTTTGATTCAGGCCATCCAGCTGGATTTCCACCGGATCCTCAATGGTCAAAATATTGACTTCCACGGTGTTTAATTTCGTTAGACAGGAATACAAAGTGGTCGTTTTACCTGAACCGGTAGGACCGGTATTGATAATAATTCCGTTGGGCGACTTCATGGCCGCTTCCAGATTTTTCAAAGAAGCGCCGGAAATTCCCAGCTCCGCCAGATCCGGAATTTTTCTGGATTTATCTTGAATACGCATTACGATCTTTTCGCCATTTACCGTAGGCAGCGTGGAAACACGAAGATCCATCGCGCGACCGTCCTTTGTAGTCACATCGGCGCGACCATCCTGCGGCAAACGCTGTTCATCAATCTTCAAATTCGACATGATTTTTATTCTGGAAACCACAGCCGGATGCAGATTTGTCGGATATTCCACGACTTTGCGCAAAACACCATCAATACGATAACGAATCCGCACATAATGTTGTTCCGGCTCGATATGAATATCACTGGAGCGCAAATCCAGGGCATAGCTGATCGCCACCAAAACCATTTGCGGAATATTCGCGGCCAGGATACTATCCTCTAACTGTTTTTGTTTGTCCTCGTTCATCTATTTTTGGAAGTAAGCATTAATTTGCACCGAGAAATTAATGATGCTGGAGGCATTAACGCCACTCTGCTCATTATTTTCAAAATTCAATCTTATTGATGAAATATCCATCAAACGCACATTGTCTTTCAAGCTGCCGGAACTCTCCACCATGCGCAAAAATTTCGTAAAATTATCATTTGAGCTGCGAATATTCATTCTCATCGGCAAAACCGAGTAAGTATCGCCTTGTATCGGATTTTGATAATCTATATTGGAAACTTCAAAAGGGTTGGTTTTTGTGGAAAGCTGACCTTCGTAAATATCCATTTGTTTGGTGAGATTGGTGTAATCGTCGGTAGTCGGAAAAATTACTTTTAATTTTTGACCGACTTCTTTATTTAACTGCACGCCCTGATTTTTTTTATCATCAGCCTCGGTTTTTTCATTACTGACTTGCCCTCTTAAAGAAGCAATGAAAATTTTATTCTGTTCCAAGCCTTGCTTGGTCAGCTCATATTGCTGCCATTTTGTGTAACCATAAAAACTTAAAAAAATTACCAGCAAAAGGCATAAAATGGCATAAGTTTGAATGTGTAATTTTTGTCTGCGTTCCTCCAGTTTGTAAATTAAATCAGCCATTTTATTTTGTTTTTATTACGTTTGGATTATCTTTCAAATTCAAGTCCAGTTTGAGCGTCGCCAAATAGCCTTGTTCGATTGAGCCGGACTTACTAAATGATCTCATCGACGCGTCCGAGAAAATCATGGATTTATTAAGCTCATCAATCAAGTCGGCGATAGTTGTAAAATTGGTGGTATCGGTACGTTTTGTCTCACCGGATATGGAAACTTTTCCGGTAGAACTGTCGAAATCATAGCTGTTGTACCTGATGCCGCCGGCTGCCTTATAAAAAACTTCATTGAAATTTTTATCGTCAAAACTTTTATCCACATTTCTTGTTCTATCATTAATTTCCTTGATCACATCGGACCATTTTATCCTTTTGGTCTTTATATTTTGGACAACACTCATGTCGTTCACGGTCAAAGAATTCACTTTTTTAATCAATTCATTCAAATCTTTGTCGCTTAAAGCATCAAAATCCGCCTTTATCAGGGTATTTTTCAATTCGTTATTGCCGATAAGCTTCAAAGTCTGCTGATAATTACGATAATTCATTTTTGTGGATTCCTCCTTGGCATTGGCCAATTCTTTCATTTTGTCGCTGATTGCCATTCTAAGTCTATCTTCATAAAGTGACATCAATTCCGCTTCCTTATCTGAACCGAAATTTTCATCAATCAATGGAGCAGTTAAGCTCTTCACGAATTTATCTCTGGCGGCCAAAAATGAAATTTTCAAATTTGCCCTGGTTTTTGCGAGTTCATTTTTAGCCATCTGTTTTTCTTGACTTGATGAGTTATTGCTATTCATGGTTTCGTACCGGAGCAAATATTGATCGCCATCATAGCTGAATTTATCCAGCGCCATTTTTATCTCCTGGAAACGACTTAAATTTAAATCCGTTTGCAAGCCGATAATTTCCGTGTTTGAAGAAGCCAAATCATTGGAAACATTCGGCAAATTAAATTTTGTAGTAATAAAATCCAGTTTTGGCGTCAATTGAGAACTAAAGAATAGTAAGGAACCCAAACCGGCAATGACTAAAACACCAAAAAGAATCTTCAAGAACACCAGTAAAATGCTCTTTTGAGGAGCGACTTCTTGCAGTAATGATCTATCTAGTTCCGGCGCTTCTCCGAGAATCGACTCCGGAGTACCGGCCGTTTCCGCCGAAACGATATTTTTCAACAGATCAGATTCCGCCGGTTTAGCCACCATCGGAGCCATCGCAGGAGCCTGACTACCGGTAGGCACAGCCTGATTATTCATTGTTATTGATTGATCAGCCATTTTTGTTTTTATTTAATCTGCTAATTATATCAAATTTTAGCTGTTTAGTAAACCCACACACTTCAGAAAAATGCCTTATTTTCATAACACGACTTGACATAATAAAAATACATGTACAAAAAAACCCCGACACTTTGCCGGGGCCTTTTACCTTTCTTTTCAGACCTGCCTACCGGCAGGCGGGCTTATTTCAATTCAACTGTAGCGCCGGCTTCTTCCAATTTTTTCTTCCATTCCTCGGCTTGTGCTTTGTCCAAACCTTCTTTAAGTGGTTTTGGTGCGCCATCAACGATAGCCTTAGCTTCAACAAGTCCAAGACCTGTCAATTCACGAACTACCTTGATTACAGCGATTTTTTGACCACCACCGGAAGCAAGGATCACGTTCTTTTTGCCACTGTCTTCTTCTGCAGCGGGAGCAGCTCCTGCCGGAGCGCCCATC
>JACRIB010000061.1 GCA_016235895.1 Candidatus Peregrinibacteria bacterium
AAAGCCGTTTTCGTTGACATAAATCTACTAAAAACCCTACCAGAAAACCAAATCAGAAACGGTCTCGCAGAGATAATTAAATATGGAGTGATTAAAGACGAAAAATTCTTCACTTATCTGGAAAAAAATCTGGCAAAAATTTTCACACATGATGAAAAAGTTCTCAATTATGTAATCGAAAAATCCATAGCAATAAAAATTGCGGTCGTAGAAAAAGATGAAAGAGAGGCCAAAAATCGCATGATTCTAAATTACGGCCACACTTACGGACACGCCCTGGAAAAACTCTCAAATT
Source organism: Candidatus Peregrinibacteria bacterium (assembly GCA_016235895.1). Classification (GTDB taxonomy): domain Bacteria; phylum Patescibacteriota; class Gracilibacteria; order UBA1369; family LOWO2-01-FULL-3; genus JACRIB01. The sequence goes on from JACRIB010000061.1 coordinate 296, forward strand.
ACACTCTGCTACACGGCTATGCAATAAGCATCGGCATGGTTATTGTCAACGAAATGGCCACAGAAAAAGGCCTACTGAAAAAATCCGATGCCGACAGAATCAAGGCATTATTTGTAAAAGCCGAACTACCGGTTTATACTATGCACAAGCCAACAATCAAAGATCTCATGACCGACAAAAAAAGCGACGGCAAATCCATAAATTTCATTTTGCCTACAAAAATCGGCCAAGTAATTATTTACAATCAAAAAATTTAATTTTAACTCATGAACCCATATCTTTACGAAACCCTGGCAGAACTAAAAAAAGCCGGTGCTGAAAAACTACCTCGCCCGGAAACTGTCGAAGCCGCCAAAAATGGCAAAACTTTCAGTGGTAAAAAAGCCGACGGCGGACTCTGGGTCCTGACCAAAAATAATGGAGATAGTTACAATTGTCAGTGCTAAAAATAATGCAAAAACTGATTAACATCTCAATACCAGGATCCAAAAGCTTAAGCAATCGAGCGCTAGTTCTCGCGGTTTTAAGGTGTGGAACAACAACAACAATAAAAAATATTGCAATTTGCGACGATACCAATTACACGGTCGCAAATTTAAAAAAAATTGGTATAAAAATTCAGCAACATGGCACAACTGTAAAAGTCGCGGGAGTTTACAAAAACAGCAAACTAAATTTCCCAAAATCAAAAAAAATTATACATCTTTATACCGGAAATGCAGGAACTACTACACGTTTTCTAACTGCCCTCGCTCCACTAACCGGCAAAGAAATAATAATTGATGGCGACACCCGCATGCGCGAAAGACCAATTGAAGAATTGGTAAAAGCGTTAAACCAACTTGGCGCAAAAATCATCAGCACGAATGGCTATCCTCCACTGCATATTTTTCCAAAAAATCTTAAAGGAGGAACAATAAATTTGCCAGGGAATATTAGCAGTCAATATCTCTCAGCAATGCTCATGATCGCACCATTCGCAGAGAAAAAAATAATCATCAATATATCCACGGAGCTTTACTCTAAACCATATATTGCCATGACACTGAAAGTCATGGAAGAATTTGGATTTAAAATTGAAAACAAAAATTTCAAACAATTCATTATCCAACCAAATAAATTTATAAAATTTAAGACTAAAAATTCCTTAAAATATTCAAAGCAAAAATCCTATACCATCGAAAGTGACGCTTCATCCGCTTCATACTTTGGAGCATATGCCGCCATTCATCCACAGAAAAAATTTCTACTACAAAATATTCACAGAAATTCCCTGCAAGGCGACGTAAAATTCCTCGAATATCTTGAGAGAATGGGCTGCAAAATAAGCAAAAATAAAGATGGAATAATAGTCGAAGGATCAAAAAATTTGAAATGCCTTGGAACAGTCGACATGAATCAAACACCAGATCTTGTGATGACCTTTGCAGTATTGGGCTTATTTACAAAAGGCAAAACTCGTATTACAAACATTAAAAATTTACGTATCAAAGAAACTGATCGCTTAACAGCCCTGGAAAATGAAATAAAAAAACTTGGAGCGGATGTAAAAACGGGAAAAGACTGGATCGAAATTCAAGGACTTGTCAAAAATAACAGATTGGAAAACCCCGCCGGCGGGGAATCAAAGCGTAAAAACGGTATATGTCAACTAATTAAGTGTAACGATCAGAGTAATCCCCAGAAAGCCATTAATATTTCTACTTACAACGACCACCGCATAGCAATGGCTTTTGGTATCCTTATCGACCCTATTCCAAATCTAAAAATTGAAAATCCGTCCTGTGTTTCAAAAAGCTATCCAAATTTTTGGGAGGATTTGAAAAAAGTGACCATGTGGACGAACAATAAATCCAAAAAGCAATACGTCAAATCTTCCAACATCGTCCTCACCGGCCTGCGTGGGAGCGGCAAGAGCAAAATAGGCGCTATGCTGGCATTAAAACTCAACATGAATTTCGTGGACATCGACGAAGAAATTGAAAATGAGGAAAACACCGGCATCCCTGATATCGTAGCGATTCGCGGTTGGGAATATTTTCGAGCGGTGGAAAACAAAGTGACAAAAAAAGTCGCCAAGCTAAAAAACACGGTAATTTCTACCGGCGGCGGCACCATCATCGATCCTGAGAACGAAAAAATGCTCAAAAAAAATGGTAAAATTATCTATCTCTATGTAAAGCCACAAATCGCCGCAAGCCGCATCCTGAATAGCAAAAATCGCCCTCCATTAACAAACAAAGAGTCCGTCGAAGAAGAAATGAAACATCTCTACAAACAACGCAAAGGCCGCTACTACGAAAGCGCGCATATTATTTTCAAACGTAGTAAAAACACCGAAAAAGATTGTGCGGAAATTATCAAAAAATTAAAAAATTAATTGATCTCACCTTCCTCACACTTCACTCTCAACATCGCACCAACAGGCAAGCCCTTCCTTAAGCGCAAAAGACGATTTCCAGCGCCACCGTGAATTGCTGTAACCTCTTTTCCATCCAAATCAAACATCTCCTCAACCCTCAAAGTAAATTGATCATCAGGCGTCATTATTTCAATTTCCCGACCCTTATCTAAACGATTGCGCACCGCGATTTCATAAAGCCCGTCATGCGATCTTCCCGCCACAATGCCCACAAACTTCCAATCCTGCATTGAAGAACTGCGCTCATGATTCGTGTCATTGTCATCTGGATAACCAAACAAATATCCGGGAATAAAACCGCGACTCGCCGTCTTGCCAACTTCCGCCAACAGTTTTTCATCAAATTTCTTTCCAACCATTAAGTCATCAACGGCTTGCCTATAAGCTTTTGCCACTGTCGCCAAATAGTATTCCGTCTTATTTCTGCCTTCCACTTTGAAGCTGCAAATCCCCGCCTCTGCCAATTCTTTCAAATACGGAAGCAAACAATTATCTTTCGAATTCATAAAATAAGTTCCATGATCATCCTCCTCCACTTTATAAAATTTACCCGGACGCTTTTCCTCCTCCAAATACATAGTTTTTGAACGAATTTCACCAATAGCAGTTTGCCAAGATCTTTCGCCACTCGCCAGTTCCTCTTCCCTTTTCTTCACACCTTTCTCATCCAAAACCTTATATTTCCAGCGACAACTATGCGAACAAGCCCCTTGATTTGAGTCGCGACCTGTCATGTAATTGGAAAGCAAACAACGGCCACTGTAAGCCATACAAATTGCTCCATGCACAAAAAATTCCAACTCAATCCCGGGCACTTTTTCATGAATATCCTTAATGTCTTTCAAAGTCAATTCACGCGGCAAAATCACCCGACTCGCCCCCTGCTTACGCCAAAAATCTACACCCCGATAATTTAGAATATTCGCCTGTACCGACATATGAATCACCGCTTGAGGATAATATTCCCGCACCAGTTCAAAAACACCGGGATCCGCTATCAGAAGGGCGTCCGGCTTCACCTCTTTACGCACAAATTCCAAATGTTTTTTAATCGCCTCCATCTTTTCACTGCGCGGATAAATATTCATCGTCATGTAAAACTGCTTGCCGGTATCACGAATCAATTTCACGCCTTCCAGCAAATCGTCCTGCGTAAAGCCATTATCGTTACACCGCAAACTAAATGGACTGAAGCCCAAAAAAAAGGCATCGCCACCATATTGCAAACCAATCTTCAATTTAGAGAGATTTCCCGCCGGCAATAATAATTCCGGTTTTTTAAACTTTGTTAAGTTTGTTAACCTTGACATAGACACTATAAATAAGCCCCGTAATACTACCCGAAAGCCGAAAAATGGCAACCTAATCATCAGCTGAGGCCACCATGGTCTCTTGCTGTTTCCTCTTATAAGCCAAGTATTGCTGATGAATGGCGCGTGGACGAATAATTTTTTTAATTACCACATTCTCATAAACAGCCGCGGCAGACCTAAAATCTCCATCATAATCGGTAAATTCAGCAGTATCCTGATTCTCAAAAAATGGTCGCTTACCCACTCCTGCGGTGATAGCGGAAGAGTTAACGCATTCTATTGGCAAACCATTTTGGTCAACTCTCGTAACAACAACAATATGACGACCGCCCACGACTCTTCCTTTGTCATTAGTATATCCCAAAGTAATCATATCTCCCGGTTTACAAGCAATCGGTAGTTTTGGAAATTTGCCCATATCGTTATAACGAGCATTTACATTGTAAACATCGTAATCATTTTTTCGCCCAATCGCAAACCTTTCAAACATTGAAACACTGCGATTTCCCTTTGGAACTTTGGCCCCAAAGGCTTCAGCCGCCACTTTTTGAGCGGCATCAATACAAACCAAAGGCTCGCCATCAAGCACTTTATCTTCTCCGGAAACATAATTTTTGATTGTATCAGCCTTAGCGAGATCCCTATTCACCCTATATTTTTTACCGTAGATATTATCCAAAACAACAGCCCTACCTTTAGTCTTATAATTTCCACGTTGCGTACCATCGCTACCGGAAGGGCCGGTATCAAAAGGAGAGCCTTTATTTGCAGCCGTCCATCGATCAATTTGCGCTTGTATATATTCTTCTTCATCATTATAGTCTTTTTCAACCTGTTCAACGGCTCCAGCAACATGATCTTCAGCCTTTTCAGGAACTTTTATCCTTGGCGCACCTTCCGCCTCAGGTTCAGCAACGTGCCGCACCGTAGCAGTTTCAGGCTTTTTTGGTTCAGGCTCAAGCTCAACGACTTTCGGTGGTTTCGGTTCTACCACTGCCAAATCCTTGGCCGGTTTATCCAACTCTGCCCTGGCGGCAGCCCCTTCATTCTTCTGGACTTTCTTTGCACCTTCAATCTGTTTAAAATCACCTGTTTTCGTATCAACAAAGGATTTTTCCCTGATAATTTTTTTCTCAAAAAACCTGAGAAAAGCCACATTTTGACGGGCGCTACCTCTATAATCCCAATCTGGCAAGCAGGGTAACTAAAGAATTAGTTGACCTTTCCGCAGCCGATTCCTGAGATTGCTGAATGTTTTTATCAGATTTTTCAACATTTCCCATAATTTTGTTCATTAATAATTCCCGCAATTATAGCAAAAAAACACTTTTTTTTCAATACCGAAAGCCACTCCCGATCTTTTCTGCTACAATTAACTCATGCACACAAATTTTCTCGTCATCGGCTCCGGCATCTCTGGGCTGAATTTTGCCCTCCATGCAGCCAAAAAGGGCCAAGTCCTGATTATTACAAAAAAGAAGATAATCGACTCCAGTACCAACTTCGCCCAGGGAGGCATAGCCGCGGTCCTCGACAAAACCGATGATTTTAAACAGCACGTCAAAGACACTCTCGAAACCGGCGCCTACCACAACAATAAAAAAGCTGTCAAATTTATGGTGAAAAATTCCACCGCCGCCGTACATCGCTTAATGAATCTCGGTGTCGAATTTGCCAAAGAAAATGGCAAACTGAAACTTACCCAAGAAGGAGGCCACCATCATCGTCGCATCGCTTATGTAGGCGATTATACCGGCAAAGAAATCGAAAGAATTTTAGTAAAGAAAGTGAAAGAAAATAAAAATATCACGATTATCGAAGATGCTTTCGCACTGAAATTATTAACAGAAAATCGCACTTGTTTCGGTGCCCAAATTATTCAGAAAAATAAAATCAAAAATATTCTCGCTGATCAAACAATTCTCGCCACCGGCGGCATCGGACAACTCTTCCAATACACCACCAATCCACCAATTTCCACCGGTGATGGCATCGCCTTGGGAGTCGCAGCCGACTGCCAAACAAAAGACCTCGAATTTATCCAATTTCATCCCACGGCACTGGCAGTTGACACCTATCCCCGCTTTCTAATTTCCGAAACCGTGCGCGGCGAAGGGGCAAAATTAGTAAATAGCAAAGGCGAATATTTCATGGCAAAATTACATCCCCTAAAAGATCTCGCCCCACGCGATATTGTAGCGAGAGAAATTTATGCCCAGATGAAAAATGGTCCAGTATTCCTGGATTGCAGAACAAAAACCACCGGCCACTCCGCCAAATTTCTCAAAAATCGCTTTCCTCAAATCTACAAACAACTGGCAAAAGATGGCTTCAAGATGGAAAAAGATTTGATTCCAATCACTCCTGCTGCGCATTACATTTGCGGCGGAATTGTCACGGATTTGCATGGACGGGTAGAAGTAAAAAATTCCACCGCTTCCAACTCCAAATATATTCGCAACCTCTTTGCCTTCGGCGAAGTCACCTGCACCGGCGTGCACGGCGCCAATCGCCTAGCCTCAAATTCGCTCTTGGAAGCACTGGTTTTTAGTAATAAAATTGTGGAGAAATTGACCTCCGGGGGTCAATTAACCGGAGTTGGCCAAAATAAAAGTTTCACCGGTGATACCACCGTAACATCTGCCGGCACAAACAAAAGTCTGCCCGGGCACGCCCTGCGCCTACCCGGTACTTTTACGTCAAAATCTCAGCTTAAACAAGCCATTTTGATTTCAGCAAACTCTTCCACAAGCAAAACCGCCCTCGCCCTCAAACAACAAATAAAGCATCTCATGTGGCAATACGCCGGCATCATCAGAAACCGCAAACAAATCAAAGAAAAAGCTATTCCTCAAATGCAAAAAATCCTCAAAAATTTACAAAAACTAACCACCAAAAAGGCGTTCCCGGGAACGGAATTCACCAACCAAACCATCACAGAAACCGAAAACATGGCAAAAGTCGGCCTCCTAATCCTCCAAGCCGCTTACCGCCGCCAAAAATCACTTGGCTGCCATTTTGTAAACTAGACCATACCTCACCCACCCAGCTTCGCCAGCTTCTGTTCCTGATCGAACTTCTTCATCGTGGACACAATATCACCGATATCCCCCTCCATAATCGCCGGCAAATTACTCCAGTTTTGATGAATACGATGGTCTGTCAAACGATCCTGCGGAAAATTGTAAGTGCGAATTTTTTCGCTGCGATCACCGGTGCCGATTTGGCTGGAACGAGTATCGCCGCGCTCCTTAGCCAAACGTTCCATTTCCAGATCATACAAACGCGTCCTCATAACATTCATGGCCTTGGCTCTATTTTTTATCTGTGAACGTTCGTCCTGACAAGTCACCACTACACCGGTCGGAATATGAGTCATGCGCACAGCCGATTCCGTCTTATTCACCGACTGACCGCCCGCACCACCGGAACGATAGACATCAATTCGCAAATCACTTTCCTTCACTTCAATATCCACATCCTCGGCTTCAGCCAGCACCGCCACAGACACAGTAGAAGTATGAATTCGGCCCTGCGCCTCGGTCGTCGGCACGCGCTGCACGCGATGCACGCCACTTTCAAATTTCATTGAACCGTAGGCATTTTGTCCACGGACCGCAAAAATAATTTCTTTAATACAACCAGGCGCACCCTCACTTTTGCTCATCAACTCAACACTATAACCATTATTTTCAGCATATTTCATATACATTCTGGAAACTTCACCCACAAAAATCGCCGCCTCATCGCCACCGGCACCTGCACGAATTTCAATAATACAATCCTTGCTGTCATTGGGATCCTTTGGCAAAAGTTCCAGCTTCACCTGCTCATCCAGCTTCAATAAAGCCGCATCAGCTTCAGCCAACTGAGCCTGCGCGAGCTCACGCATTTCCGGATCTTTTTCCATTTTGAGAATCTCTTCCGCCTCTTTTTTATTCATTACCACCGCACGATATCGCTGTGTAAGATCAACAGCGGGCTGCAAAGATTTGTAGCGGCGCGACAATTTTTTGTATAAATTTTGATCGGCAATCACCACGGAATCAGACAACTTATTCTGAATTTCCAGATATTCTTTTTCTAATTTTTCCAATTTTTCAAGCATATGCGCAGTCTAGCAGTTAATTAGACCCAACAGAAGCAAATTGACTCCCGGGAGTCAGGCATAAAATATTAGGAGAACATGTCAATCTCGATCATCTAAGAAGACCCCTGTTTTTTTGGTAGGGACTTTGAATATGGATTGGAATAAAGCCGAAAAGGGTGTTTAAGTTTTGACGCTACATCAAAAAATTTAACACCCATTTTCAACATGTATAAATATATTCAAGATTCAATCA
>JACRIB010000062.1 GCA_016235895.1 Candidatus Peregrinibacteria bacterium
CATTGATTTCCAGGCTTGAGAAGCCACCAAACCAGCCAAATCTCTTCTCAAGACGACAATTGGACGAACTCGCCTCATAGCGAAAAAACAACTCAGCAAAGCCACTATTCTGCTATTGGAAAAACAGGGGTCTTCTTAGTTTTCTTGCTCTTGACTTTTTTCAAAAAGTGTTCCATATTGCTTTCTATTTTCATGATTGAAATAAAATTTGAAATCCCGGGTGGATTATTTGCCGGAGTGCACACGGGCTTATTGCAAAGAAGAGCCGAAAATTCTTTCGTAGAAGATCCAAAACTGGCTGAGGAATTTTTGCTGGCTTGTGAAACAGTATTACTTTTGGGGATAGGTTACAGGGTACGATTGGGGGCAGTAATCCATGGTGCTATTACTGGTGAAATTTATAGAGTCCAGGAATCAGGAAATTTGGAGGTGGTTGATTTGTCTAATCTTGATCCCGATATGATTCAGGCTGCCGTGGTTGAGAGAATGAATGGGTAGCTCACCCTTGCAACATCTTAATTTCGATTTCCACACCAGCCGGAAGGCTGAGGTTAGAGAGAATTTCGATGGTGTGGGAGGTGCTTTCGGTGATGTCTATGAGTCTGGAGTGAGTACGCATTTCAAATTGTTCGCGGGCGTTTTTGTGGACGAAAGTGGATTTGAGAACGGTGAATTTGTCGATTTTAGTTGGTAGGGGAATTGGGCCGGCCACGATGGCGCCGGAGCGGACAGCGTTTTCGATTATGAGCTTGGAAGTTTCGTCGATGACTTTGTGGTCGAAAGATTTGATCTTGATGCGAATTTTTTGCTTTGCTGCTGCCATGTGGATTTTGGTGATGGGATAATGTGTTTCGACTATGTCGAAACTTTTGATTGGCTAGGGCATTTCGCTTTCGCTCATGCCTGTTAAAAAAACCGAGTGTTGACGGCTCGGTTATATTTTATGGCTCACTCACGTGAGTGAATTTACGGAAGTAAATTTTGCCAAATATTTTTTGAGCTGTGCCGAGAAATTTTGGATTTCTCGACTGACTTTCTAAAAACAGAAAATCAATTTTGTAGGGTCTTTATATAGAATGAGCCGGTAAATGTCAAATTTTTGTTGACGAATGGCAAATAATAGCTATTATGTTGTCTTAAATTTTAAATTTTTTTATGGCACCAGATAAGGCCCGTGATAGGCGAGAAAATGATGATATACGAGTACTGTGGCAAGAGAATGTTTCTGAGGTGGAGAAGAGGGCTGCGGCGTTGTTAAAAAAGATAGTTCCCGTCGGGGTTTCTTGTGAGCTTGCAGGCATGGGTCCGAAAGTTGCCGTAAATGGTGACAGGGTGTTGATTTTTGGTCGGTTACAGCGTTTGATGAAATTAGGGCAAAGTTCATTCAAGAAGTACCTGATGGGCAGTTGTGTTTGCAAACGTATGTTTATGGCTGGTTCATAATCCCCGTTGCTGATTTTGACAGGATGACTACGGAATAAAAAATCCCTGTCGGTGAGGATAGGGATTTTTGGATAAGTTTTGGGGGATATGGATTCTCGCTTCGCGAGAGTTAGGTCCTCTCGGACACTCGCTGCTGCTTGCCTGCTTTAAGCTCGGCAAGCACTTCGCTAGCGCTCGTGCTTTATTTAATAATCTTCGCAACAACTCCGGCGCCTACCGTTCTACCACCTTCGCGGATAGCAAAACGTGTGCCTTGGTCGAGAGCGACTGGTACGCCGAGAGTAACAACCATCTTGATGTTATCGCCGGGCATGACCATTTCTACGTCGGCCGGTAATTCAACGGCTCCGGTTACGTCAGTAGTACGGATGTAAAATTGTGGCTTGTAGCCTTTGAAAAATGGAGTATGACGACCACCTTCATCTTTGGTCAAAATATATACTTCGGCGTCGAATTGAGTGTGTGGAGTAATGTAGCCTGGCTTAGCAATAACCTGACCTCTTTCTATATCCTCTCTTTCAATACCACGTAGCAATAAACCTACGTTATCACCAGCCTGACCCTGGTCGAGAAGTTTGCGGAACATTTCCACACCGGTAACTACCACTTTTTTTGTTGGGCGAATACCGACGATTTCAACTTCTTCATTGATTTTAACAACACCCTGGTCGATTCTTCCGGTGGCAACGGTACCACGACCTTTGATGGAAAATACATCTTCAATAGACATCAAGAAAGGTTTGTCGAGAACACGAACCGGGTCCGGGATATAACTGTCGAGAGTTTCCAAAAGTTCGATGATTGGTTTGCGAGCGGCTTCGTCGTCCGGATTTTCAAGAGCCTTGAGAGCTGAACCACGAATGATCGGAGTCTTGTCTCCGGGATAGCCGTATTTGGTCAAAAGTTCACGAACTTCCATTTCTGAAAGGTCGGCGATTTCCGGATCGGCAACGTCAATTTTATTCAAGAAAACAACAATGTAAGGAACGTTTACCTGACGAGCAAGCAGGATGTGCTCACGAGTCTGTGGCATAGGACCATCGGCAGCGGAACAAACGAGAATAGCGCCGTCCATTTGAGCGGCACCGGTGATCATGTTTTTAACGTAATCGGCATGTCCCGGACAATCCACGTGAGCGTAGTGACGTTTTGTGGTGGTGTATTCCTGATGAGAAGTAGCAATGGTAATACCACGAGCTTTTTCTTCGGGAGCGTTGTCAATCTGGTCGAAAGCAACCGCTTTATTTCCAGCAAATACTTTTGAGGCCACAGTTGTAATTGCAGCTGTTAATGTAGTTTTACCGTGATCTACGTGGCCGATTGTGCCGACGTTGACGTGGACTTTACTTCGATCAAATGCTTCTGTTGCCATACTTATTGTTGTTAGTGATTATTTTATGTATATGATTAGCTTAACGGGTTTTGGCCCATAAGCGGAGGAATAGTATATTAAGAATTTATCGTTGTCAAATGAGTTTTTTGAGGCGCATATTCTAAAATAAAACCGACCACTTGAGATAGAATGGATATGACAAAATATCATCTAACCCAAGTGGTCTATGAAACAGATTAATTTCTCGGAAAGAAAAATGATAGAGAAAATGCTAAAACAAGGCATGGGAGTGA
>JACRIB010000063.1 GCA_016235895.1 Candidatus Peregrinibacteria bacterium
GCAATGGACTCTGTGGCGAGCTTCTCCATCCCGTCATTGCCGAGTATGTAGAAATATTCAAGCGTGACAAAACATGGAAGCATGCCGACGAAGCTACAGGAAAACTCCTTGCGATGAGCGAGCGAACGGTAAAAAGACGCGTTGGTGTGTTTGAGAAAGTGAGGAGGAAAGGGCAAGGGTTTTCTTCCACGGTCCCCTCAAATATCAAGACCATCATTCCTGTCTTTGTAGGGCCTTGGAGAGATGCAGCCCCCGGGCATGAGCAGATTGATACGGTGGCTCTCTGTGGAAGCTCGCTCAAAGGTGATTTCATTTACGCCCTTACATCCATTGATGTGGCGACATATTGGAACATCCTCGGTGCTCAGTGGAACAAAGGATCAGAGGCGACGATTGAGAACAGGAGCTCTATGCGAAAGAGGTTGCCGGTGCCGCACATCCGCGACCACTCTGATACGGGGAGCGAGTTCATCAACTATGATACGTATGACTGGAGTGTTGAGGGTAATCTGTTGCTCACGCGAGGGAGACCCGGGCGCAGCAATGACAACTGCTATGTCGAAGAACGCAATGCGCATGTCGTACGCAAGTATCTTGGATACCAGCGGCTTGACTGCAAAGAAGCGCTCGAACCATTACATGACTTTTTCAAAGTGCTCAACATCTACACGAATCATTTTATCGCAACGCGGAAAACCATTGAGACTGTCCGCGTAGGAGCAACGTACAAACGGACATACGAGAAAGCCCTTACTCCGTACCAGAGGGTGCTTGCGCATCCGAAGATATCTGAAGAGGTAAAAGAGAAACTTCGTCGCAAGCATGCAACTCTGAACCCCGCAGTATTACTCAAAGAAGTTTGGCGGCTGAAAGCAATCGTGTATGATGTGCAGAGGAAATACGGAAGCCAAATGCAGTAAAAATATATTAAAAACGGCTGACTTTTGGGAAGAATTACGGTAACACTTTATTTTGGCCTATAGCGATGTTTTTTATAGAATGAACTAAGGTCAATCATTCAAACGGAGGGTAATAGAATGCCAGCCCAAAATCGCTACACCCTGTGGACGAACCCGTCGCATCGATGGACACGATTTAACTTCAATATAACCCCGAAAGTATTGAAAGAGGTTGAGCGAACTCTTGCGAAATGCACGACACCACAGCAGAAAAGAAAGCTTACTAAAAGGCTCCGACCGTTTCAAGGACATTCGTTTATCTGGTGCAATGGCAAAGGTTGGGTGCGACAATAGTTTTTTGTTTGTGATATGAACCCCCGCGAAACATTTGTTTCGCGGGGGTTCATTCTATCCCGCATCTTTTTTCTGGGCGTATACGGAAATACTTCTGCGTTTCCATGCTTTACCGTCGCGCGTATGGCGATGAGATTTGTTTATTTTATGAATCGTGAAATACTCGCCGAGAAAATCATAGATCTCTTTTTCTGTGAACACATGTTCTGAAACCCCGATGACCGGATGAATATATGACCCTTCTTCTCCCGCGGGATGTTCGCGAAGAAGGCGTTCGGCATGTTGGTCCTCGTCTCGTAAAAATGTTTTAAAGAAAAGCCACCCGTCAGGGCGAAGTACGCGGGCAATCTCGCTGATTAATACTTTTCGTTCCGCTTCCTTGAGAAAGTGCGAGGTCATCATATCAAGTACCATTGTTCGCGATTGATCGGGGAGAGGGATGGGTCCTGCGATCGTGCATGTTTCGTATTCAAGCGGCAAATCTTTGCTTAAACGGCTTGCCTGCGCGGTTGCTTCGTGTGATATATCAAAACCAACGCCACGGCAACCAAATTGTTGCGCAAGGTAAATAAGATTGCGTCCATTGCCGCACCCGAGATCAAGCACCGAAATCGTTTTATTGAGATATTTTCCTCCATATTGCCGAGAGAGCCATCGGGTGAATTTCACCAGATCTTCACTCGGGTTGCTTGAAAGCGTGATGTGCTCTTTGTTCTTATATTCTTTATTCCAAAAAGCGCCCCCGCGACTCTTGTTTCTGCTGGATTCGCGGATTTGTCTCTTCATTTTTTTCATGTTCCAAGGTCTTGCCATAGGGTTTACTATATACCATTGATTTCAAAATACCACAAACGGGCTTTCCAGTTTTTCTAATCTAAGAATGATACTAAAATGAAATGATTAGGTGGGGATAAGAATGTTGTGGGAATGGTCAGGGGGGGGTATTATTGTTAAGATAAGTTCATAATTAATAACTATCCACTGGAACATGGTAAACCAAGAATTGCTTGATTACATAAAATCTGCCGCAGGAAGCGGCCCTGCTTCATTAGATACATCGAGAAACATCGGCGTGTCTTTAGAAAAACCGACATATGTTTACAAACTCGCGGCAGTACTGAAAGACGGGCGAGAATTTTTCATTACTACACTCAGCACAAACTCATCGGCACGTGTGTCGATAAATCTCTCAGGGACAATAGAAGCACGAGCTGGTATTCAAGACACCATTGGACCGATTGTCGCAGGGTTTCTTGGGGTTCCATATCAGAAACAAGGTGAGAACCCTGAAGCAAAATTTTTCAACAATATCTTGCAGTCCTGACTTTCCCATGGGTATTTTGTGGAAACTGTACTCTTGTTTTCATTTACATAAGCTTGTGTTTTTACTACAAACTACTAAACTACTAACTACAAACTAACGCATGGCCACTCTCTACACACATCAAGAACAAAATATTTGGCGGACATGGTTTTTGATGACCGTATTCTTTGGGCTTGTGATTGCGATCGGTTGGGTGGTGAGTTGGTATTACAACAACTCGTTTATTCTCTATATTACTACATAGGTTTAACCTCTGCATTCTCTATATTGTCTCCCATCATATAAAAATACCTATAGGTATTTTTATATGATGGGAGGTGTACCGGTTGCTGATGGGCTGATTATTGGCGACAGAAAGCGAGGGCTGTATTAAACCATAAATGCTCTGCTCGCGGTTAAAACCAGTTTGCGATAGACTGGATAATTATGAAAGATACTGCTTGCTTCCCAAGGTGAAGACAAAGAAGTAAGGACGCTTGCGCGAAACAGTAACATTCTCGTTACAGATCTTTCCCCAAAAACAATGCCTCATGATATAGATTTATCCGCAGTACACCAGGGATTCATTGGTCTCATCTCGCCCGGGAAACTTTTGCGGGAGTATCGTGAGTTTATCGACGGCCTTTCTGTTGGTCCCGACACAGCGTTAGTGGTTTTAGGAGAACTGCAAGACCCACAAAATGTTGGCGCGATCATTCGTTCTGCCGCGGCGTTTGGCATTGCGGGCGTGCTTATTCCTGAACATAACCAGGCGCCGATCACGGGCACGGTGGTCAAGGTGTCTGCCGGTATGGCATTTCGTGTGCCTCTTGTTTCAATCGGGAATGTGAATACAACTGCGCGCGATCTTAAGGAGCGCGGTTTTTGGATCTACGGGCTCGAAGGTAATGCGCCGAAAAATATTGCAACCGAGAAGTTTGATGCACCGGCGGTATTTATTCTCGGCAACGAAGCAACGGGCATTCGTCTTAAGACGCGCGAACTTTGCGATATCCTGTTGTCAATTCCTATGAATCCCGGATGCGAATCGCTCAATGTTTCCGCATCCGCTGCGGTTGCATTGTACGCGTGGAGCACACAACACCCACAAGCGCTTAAAAAGAAATTGTAGACATCGATAACTATCTCAATGATTAAGTCTGTTATCCACTAATGTCCATAGACAGTATGGTCTGTGAACCCGTATACTTGTAAGAAGAATTATTATCTATTAGTAAAAAATAGTATGAAAAAATATCTTTTTGGGTTCGTGGCAATACTTGCGCCGTTCGTAACATTTGCTCACGGGATGGAAGGAATGGATGATGCGGGATTTTGGAGTCAGATGCAAGAACTTTCGCCGTTGACGCATGTGGATGAAGGACATTGGTATACCGTTATTGCACTCGCCATTCTTTGGGTGGGATTCATCTGCGGGGTCTATTTTTTGGTAAAAAAGTGCACAAAAAAGACAAATAGCCAGCCTCAATAAGCACTGAATCTATAAGCGTTTTTACACCTATAGACAGCGATTCAAATTGTCATATAATTAGACTCAAAAGCGGTCGATATAAGTCGATATAATTTATATCATTCGATCAAACATCAACTACCATGAAAATATTACATATGGTCACGTTCGGCCTTGTGATTGTAGGAGGGGTGAACTGGCTTCTCTTTGCTCTTACGGGGTGGGAAGTCGGGCAAATTTTTGGCGGTATGAACGCAACTATCTCCAAGGCAATTTATGTGCTTGTTGGCCTTTCGGCAATTTATCTTGCTGCAACACACATGAAGGATTGTAAGACGTGTTCTACCGGACCCACGATGTAATCTCGAAGAAATCTATTTTGAGTTACAGCAAACACCCCTTGCCTTAGGCGGAGGGTGTTTTTGCAAGAAACTCACACCATGTTTCTCGCGCTATTTTCTGGTACAATGAAATCATCAACCTTAATTGCAATTTGACATAGTATGCCCACAACCAACAACCGTTCGGTCGTCGATCTTCCAAAAGGAATCTCGGGACTTTCTCGCCGGGAAGCAAAACAGCGTCTCGATATATACGGGCCAAACGAGATCATTCAAAGTAAAAAACGTTCTCTTGCGGCAAATTTTTTTCTGAAGTTCAAGAATCCGCTCATTATCATCCTTATCATTGCAGCACTCATCTCCGGATTTTTGGGCAATAGGATCGATCCCTTCATTATTATTGCAATGGTGGTCTTGAGTGTCATCATTGATTTTGTTAATACCTATAAATCCCAAAGAGCGGCGGAAGCGCTTCGGGACCGTGTAAAAATTACCGCTACTGTGGTACGCGAGGGGGTGATCCAAGAAACCCCGCTTTCACTTGTCGTTCCCGGTGATGTCGCCATTCTTTCTCCCGGCGATGTCATTCCCGCGGACGGAACGGTTTTGCAGGCAAAAGACTTTTTCGTGAATGAGTCGTCGCTTACCGGGGAATCGTTCCCGGCAGAAAAAGACGTTAGTTCATCTATTTTTATGGGAAGTAGTGTGGTGACCGGCACCGGGCTTATGACCGTGCTTGCGACAGGAAGGAAAACAAAATTCAGTTCCATCGCCGAGACGCTCATGAGAAAAGAAGAACCGACCGAATTTGATCGCGGGATCAAGGATTTCAGCGTCCTCATTATGAAGGTGATCCTCATATTGGTCATTTTCGTATTTTTTGTTAATGCGTTCACGAAACACGAACTCCTTGAGTCATTTCTTTTTGCGATTGCTCTTGCCGTAGGGCTTACGCCGGAACTTTTGCCGATGGTTATCGCGATCAATCTCTCACGCGGATCGCTCGTGATGTCCAAGCGCGGTGTTATTGTCAAAAAACTTTCGGCGATACAAAGTTTCGGGAGTATGGATATTTTGTGCACCGATAAGACGGGAACGCTCACCGAAGATCGGATTGTGCTTATTAAATGCGTGGACGGTTTTGGCGCGGAGTCAGAAAAAGTATTTTTATATTCATACGTGAACAGTTTTCATCAAAGCGGATTCTTAAACCCGCTTGACTCGGCTGTTGTCGATTTCAGAAAACTTCACACGAAA
>JACRIB010000010.1 GCA_016235895.1 Candidatus Peregrinibacteria bacterium
ACTCGGACCCCTTGATGCCGCGGTATATCTCGGATACTACATTACTCCATTTTTCATTTTTTTCATCATTCAGTTTTTTGAAAACAAAAAAAAATCCGACCTTTTATATTCTATTGCCTTGGGAATTTTAATGCTGGCAACGGTTTCAATGGGCTCAGTGGCAGGCAGTTTGATAATAATTCTTTTATATCTTTTCAAAAAAAGCGGCAGTAACGTTCTCAAAAGCAAAAAATTTAAAATTATTATTGCCACAATCTGTCTCATAGTATCTGCCACAGTTTTTTATTTAAAAATTTTACCAACAATTCGAACAAATTATTCCAGCCTGAACGAACGCGAGCAAATTTGGCAAACTTCATTTTCATTGCTGAAAAACCAAAAGAATTTATTGTTTGGTATCGGCTACGGCCAATTTCAAGAACAATATTTTCAGCATGTAAAAGCCGTTCTTGGGCACGAACCATTGGATTATTATGTACTCCAGCCGCACAACATTTTCCTGCTTTTTATTTTCCAATTCGGAATCCTGGGCCTGATTTTCCTGATTTGCTGCATCAAAAAAAATCTGCAAAATATTTATAATTGGAAAAATAATCAGCCACTAAATTTTCATCTTCTCACAAATTTTTTATTATTATATTTTTTCATCCATGGCCTAATAGACACACCGTTTTTCAAAAACGATCTGCTGATTTTGCTGATACTGATAATGGAATCAAGCTTGCTTAAGTCCTCCGACAAGTCTCTGCAAAACTAAATAAGGATCCTTGGCTTTCGTCACACCCGAAGCCAAAAGCACCCCAACGGCACCCAGCGAAAGAGCAATCGTCACATCTTCCGGATCACGAATTCCCGCTCCCACCAAAA
The DNA here is from genome assembly GCA_016235895.1 of Candidatus Peregrinibacteria bacterium. Taxonomy (GTDB): domain Bacteria; phylum Patescibacteriota; class Gracilibacteria; order UBA1369; family LOWO2-01-FULL-3; genus JACRIB01. Next base: position 868 of record JACRIB010000010.1, read on the forward strand.
CCTTGTTTTCCCCCACCATTCGCACGGCGTTTTCAATGATATGCGGACCGGCCTTGGAAACGGAAATGTCACCACCAATGAGTTCGGGCGGCTCCACCGCAATCAAATCCGGATTATATTTCACCAAATCGCGGGCGGTTTCAGGAGTATCGGCGCACAAAACCGTAAAAAGTCCAACTTCCCGACACCTCTCAAGCGATTTTATAATCTTCTCATTTCCAATGGGATATTCAGCATGATTTAGCAAAGTGCCGTAAGCCCCAGCTTCCTTGATTAAATCAGGCAATATATGTCCGGTATGTCCACCAAATTTTATCGGATCCAAATGCTGGGCAAAAACCGGAATATTGACGGCTTCAGCCACTCGCGCCAAATCAATCGGATTTACCGCAATCGCAAGACTGGCCCCTGTCTCTTTGGCGACACGTTCATGAATCCTGGCGAGCTCAAGGGCATTATCCCCCGTAGCTTGTTCATACAATTTAAAATTTACAATAATCACCGGCAATTTCATGAAAACAATATAGACAAAAAATGCTTTTAAATGAATTGACCAGGACAGCAAAATTTGATATAATACTACAACAACTTTAAAAAGTCAGACAAAAATAAAAACATGAGCACACACAACCTTTTAAGACTATTCAAGGACTCTAAAAAAAGTTTGTTTAAGGAAGCCTATTTTGTATTTGAAGAAATACCAAAAGGACACGATGCTGCTGACAAAGCCGCAAGAGAAGCTGCCAAAAAAGCGGAGGCCGAAAGAAAAGCAGCGGAAGTAAAAGACAAAAGGAGAGAAGGAACAGAAAAAGAAGGTGATGATAAATCCAAAGAAGAAACAACGAAAGATCCATTAGACGAAGCCTTGCGCAAGCTCGATCAAGCTGCTTTTGATAAAATCGTCAAAGAAAGAATCACGCCAAAACCAGGAGAAAAAGTTCTGACATTGGAACAAGTGGAAAAACTGATCATTTTTGCGAAAACAAATGATCCGCAAAAAAATCTAAAAAATCTTTTTGACGAATTCAAAGACAAACATATCACCGTTGATCAGCTCAGTGTTGAAAGCATCAAGGCTTTCTTGGATTACACTAAAGACAAGCCCGGTGATTTAGATATCCTAATAACAAAATTCGCAGAACCAAAAATTCTTTCAAAAATAAATGATTTCATAGCCGCCGGCAAAGATTATCCGGACGCAATTAAAAACATTTACGCCAAAACCAAAGAAATTTCCGATTTTTACAAAAATTTAAACGCCGAAGCACTTACTGTTCTGGCAGATAAATTGGATAATACCAATTTCAAAGAATTGTTAAGCAAACTGGACAATTCACAAAAAGGCGGACTGCTTGAAGCAGCGATAAATGGTTCAAAAAAAGAACCAATTCTCGACAGCCTGGTAAACGTCAAATCACGATTATCAGCCCTCGACCCGGCAATCAGCGAAAAAATTATAAATTATATCGTAAATTCGAAACCGGAACGAATAGCAACCACCCTGCACCACGAACTTGGAGAAAACAATAAAGACTCGAAAGAAGCCGCAAAAAAACTAACTACAAAAGCCGCAGAAACTCTTCTGGTAAAATTACTGCCGGGATTTAAGGCGCGGGACCAAGGCAGTCAAGATATTTTTCTGAATATCGTCAATAATTTAAGTCTCGGCTCCAAAAAAGAATTAATCAATAAAAAAGAGCTTGATATTGAAATTCGCCGAAGATTATTCGAAAGTATACCAAGCAAAGATACCGCAGGAATAGCAAGACCGGTGGAAGGAGCGGGGGTGGAAACGAAAAAAGAAGAACCCAAGAAAGATGAAGTCAAGAAACCAAAAAAAGAAGATAAAAAGAAACCTGACGACAAATCTGCAGGAGACAAAGGTACGGACAAGAAGGCAGACAAAAAAAGTGAACCGCCTCCGGCAGCCAAAGAAGAAGAAATCTTTTCCAAAGACATGACCTTCAATGACATTATTGCAAAAATGGGTGACGAACTTACATTCGATGGCAAAAGTATATCCTGGAAATTCCCACTTAGTGTTGATGGCAAAGCAATTATCAACGAACGCAGTTTCCGCGTAAGCCCAAGATTTCTCAAGGAATTCAACAAAACCGACCACAACACAAGAGATAAAGTGAAACTTTGCGCATATAGATGGCTTTACGAAAAAATCTACAAAAATGGCAAAATCACAAAAGCAAAAGGCAAGGTAACCTCGTTCACAGAATCGCAGGCATTCTTGAAAAATGAAATCGCCAAACTTGCAAAAGCGGTAGAAACGCCGGTGACTGAAAGGCCAAAA
>JACRIB010000065.1 GCA_016235895.1 Candidatus Peregrinibacteria bacterium
ATATAGTTTCATGGGGTGTAGGGTTAGATATTTATACATACCTATTCTACATCCCTTTTCTTTCCGGGGGTGCACTTGAGATTCGTGAAACTACGTAATTATTTTTTCGTATACCTTGTGTTCCAGGAACTCGTCTGTGGGTTTTGTTTTGAATACTCTTGGGAAGGAATGGGAGAGTTTGAAGGGAAATTTTTTGAATTGGGTATGCGAACTAGATGGGCGCGGGGCGCATGTTGCAGGTTTTGTACATATCAGCGTGCCGCGCAGGCGGCTGTAGCCGAAGGAAAGAGTGAAAACATCTTGGGCTCCCGGGGTTTCTGTGAGAATTTTTTCCAGGGTGGGCTTGGTGCTGATATCGGTGTAACCGCTCAGCAGCCAGAGGAAAACGCCGCCCGGTTTAAGTACACGATAGCCCTCTTCCAGAGCCCGAAGTGGGTCCCTCAAGTAGCGTAGTAATCCTACAGAATAGGCAAAATCGACGGAATTGTCTTTTAAAGGCAGTTTTTGGGCGTTGGCCTTGATAAATTTGGTTTGGGGGGTTGGCTTGGTCTTGAAAACTCGTTTAGTAATCAATTTCGGAAGCGGACTTAGGTCAATACCGATGGTTTTTAATTTTTTACCGCGAAGTCTGCGACCGAAACGCCATTTTGGGTTGCTCATTTTTTGCCAAAAATCCTCGATGGTGGTGCCGGTGCCACAGCCGAGATCGAGAACGGTGATGGTGGGATCCGGTGATTTGCGAACAATTCTGGCGAAAGTAAGCAGAAATTTCACGTCCGTGTTGCGAAACATTCTTTTCACTTTGCGAAAACTGCGGTTTAGGTAGTTTTCAGGAAAAGAATTTTGGAGGGGGGTTTGGTTCATAACAATTTTTTTATGCCGAATTCTTTGAGGAGCTTGCCTAAGCGATACATCGGCAGGCCAACGACATTGAAATAATCGCCTTCGATTTTTTTGCAGAACAATGCACCGAGACCTTGAATGGCGTAGCCGCCGGCCTTATCATCACCTTCGCCGGAGTTCACATAAGCCTCGATATCATCTTCCTCCAAGCGATCGATGATAATCAGGGTGGTCTCGGTGGCGGTGATATTTTTTTTATTTTTAGTGTCGAAAATGCAGATTGCAGAAATAACTTTGTGCGTAGTGTTACTAAGAATGCGCAAAATTCTTTTGTGGTCCTCGCGATCTTTCGGTTTACCTAAAAAATGTTCGTTGAAAGCCACCACGGTATCTACGCCAATAATCAGCGCATCTTTGTAATTACGACTCACCTCCTGAGCCTTGCCCATGGCGTTGTGGAGGGCCAGTTCTTCGGGAGTAATATGTTCTTCTTTCTCTTGAAATTGACTAGGATGAATCAGAAAATCCAGACCAATAGCCTCGAGCAGCTCTTTGCGGCGCGGACTCCGTGAGGCCAGGACTATTTGGCGAGGAAGGGCGAGTTTCGGCATTTTAGTTTGACTAAAGGTGATTGTTATCCTAAAATTACGTGGTCTATATTATATTAATCACAAGAAAATGCCAGTTATTAAGTCAGCCAAGAAACAGATGCGTCAGGCTTTGAAAAGACGTGCGCGTAATGCTCCTTTAAGAAATGAAGTGAAAACAGTTTTCAAGAAACAGTTGAAGTTTATCACCGAGGGAAAAACGGATGAAGCTGTGAAATTCATGCCGACGGTTTTTTCGGTGATTGATATGGCGCTAAAAAAAAATCTTTTACATAGAAATAACGCCGCAAATAAGAAATCCAGATTGGCTTTGGCTTTGAGTAAATTGCAGAAAAGTGGCGAGAAGGTCGCGAAGAGCGAAGCCAAGGTTTAAAAATTTTCGGAAAGTTTTTAAAATATAACCCCATTCTCATGAAAAGATTACTTGCTATCATGGCTGTTAGTTTGTTTGTTTTGTCCGCTTGCGGCGGAGGTTCGTCCGTTACTTCCAAGACAGGTACTGCGGATAAGAATGCAAATCTGGTAGGTTTTTTGAGCGATTTTTCCTGCAAAACCGCCGAAAAAAATGGCGATGTAACCGATGACGAGATGAATAAAATCGGCGCGAAATACGGCATTGTCGACGATACGGAATTGCAGGCAGCCATCGACGCGGCCGGTGCAGGTATGACTGATGTTAAAAGCAAAGTCGTGGCCAATATCAAGACTCAATGTGGCGATTTATTCACAAAAGCAGGTAATGATCCGACGGAGTTTCTGGATGGATTCTTGAAAAATCTGGCCGAGACAAAAGACAAATAAAAGCGGTGTACTGATTACTCACACAGTATGTGTGCATATGTACCAGTCTTTTTCGTTTGAAAAAAAATATCACTTAAATTATCATGTGTTTACGTAGTCCACTTGTGTACTTGTCTAAAAGCCCCCCGACGAAATGTCAGGGGGCTTTTGCATCAGTCTGGTTGAGATGCCGGGAGTTGAACCTGGACAGGTATGATTCGTAGTCCACCCGTGCGACCTGCCATCCCAATAACTATTGATGCTTATCTGTTGTATCAAAACAACTTAAAATTTTCCGTTCTAGCGCCTACGCGGTTAAAATAATTCTAAAAAAATCCTAAAATTTCTAAAATTTGCGTTTAGTTAAGAATCGTTTTGTATTCGAATCTGATGAAACATCTTTGCCAGAAGTGGTTTTTTATATTAAACTCAGTGGCGATGCCGGGCGTGCCGGCAGTGTCACTTGAAAAATGGGCCTGTAGCTCAGTGGTTAGAGCAGTCGGCTCATAACCGATTGGTCCCTGGTTCAAGTCCAGGCAGGCCCACCACAAAGAAATCTATTTATTTTTGTGCAGTTAAGGTGCTATGAATTATCTGAATTCATAATTTTAATTATATGAAAAAATCACTTAGTGCGGTTTTGGCTTTAGTGCTTGCCTTGTCATTTCTTAGTTTTAGTCAATCCGTGGCTTTTGCGGGAGGTTATTGCCCGACGTGGGTAAAAACTTCAGCGAAGACTCCGGAGGCGGGTGTGCAGAATTCCGGCGAGACTTTTTTGGCTTCCAAATTCACCATAACCGCGGGAATTGATGCCGATGCGACTATCAGTTCCGTTACTGTAATTAAAAAAGGCACCTTGAATTCAAAAAATATTTCGCAAATTTATATAACTGATGAAAATGGCAAAGAACTTGGAAATTCCAACAAAGCGCCGAGTGGTAAATCGGCCAAAGTGAAATTATCCACTCCGCTCACTGTCAAAAAGGGTTCAACAAGTGAAATCAATATTTCTGTGCGAACAAAAACCAATTTGGGGATTGGTGGTGGTAATGGAATAACTGTGGGTCTCGCTGATTTTATTGGTTCAATTAATTCCGATGATGAATTTTTGAACGGTGGTTTTCAGAATAAAAGCTTGTATTGCAGCGCGTATGGAGAATTCAAAGATCCGGTTTTGGGAACTTATCATTCGGTGACGCAATCCGCCAAGGAAAAAGCTAAAACTGTGACGAGTGGTGTCAATGTGGCAATTAAGGATTTTGCTTTTGCTCCCAACGCTATTACGATAAAGAAGGGCACAAAAATCACTTGGACAAATTATGATGGAGCGGCGCATACGGTTACCGGTGATGCGGCTGGCGGGCCGGATAGCGATTCGCTAAATTCCGGGGGAACTTACAGTTACACTTTCGACAAAGCTGGAACTTTCAGCTATTACTGTAAATTTCATCCGAATATGAAAGCAACTGTAACAGTAACGGAATGAGGATAATCAGATTTTAGTTTTTTTGTTCTTCGTTTTACCGGATTTCACTTTTTTGGTAGCGGTTTTCCCGGCAGCCGTGGCCTTGACAGACTTTGCAGCTTCAGCGCCTCCGGCGCCTCTCGGCGTGTCCTGCTGGACAGGCGTGCTCTGCCGAGCAAAAGTCTTGGAAGCGTTATTGTCCAGGGCCTTCAAAATGCGGTCGAGCTTGATGTTGATCATTTCGAATTTCGCATTAAAATCGGCGTTGTTTCCGCCTGATGATTTTCCGATCTTTATTTCCTTGTTTCTGCCAAAACATTTTTCACAATAAATCGGCTTGTCGCCGGTAGGTTTGAAAGGCACTTCGCAGTCCTTGCCGCAATCGCTGCAGATCGCCTGATGCATTTCCACCGGTGGACGATCGGAATAATCGCGATCGCCGTAGCTTCTGCGGCCGCCGCCGGAGTCGCGTACGCCTCTATCGCCGTCATTATTTTTTCCTTTGAAACAATTACTGCAAAAAACCGGTTTTGTGCCGCTGGGCCTGAAAGGTACTTCGCACGATTTGCCGCATTCACTACAGGTTGTTTGATGCATTTCCATTGGTCGCCTTGGACCACCGTGGCCGCCTCCATGCCCTCCGCCTCCACCAAATCTTCTGCCTCCACCGCCATGTCCATGTCCCCCACCACCGTAACTTCTGCTGCCTCCCGGATTATAAGCCATTGTAAATTTTTTTAATAAATGGGCTACACACTAGGGCATCAAGGCACTTAAAGCAAGAAATAAAGTGGCTTGGCAATGAATTGACGATTAAGGACATGCTGAAAAACTAACATTTTCAGTATCGGGCGCGGTGATTTTTTGAGATAATGGGAGTAATATTTTTTCACTCTTTTTTCATATGATTCATCAGAATAGTTTTCTTTCGATAGCACAAAACCACAAGAGGCTCCGATGTGAGAAATTTCTGGAAGAATTGGAGATTAAATATGTGAAACACGAGCATCCGGCGCTTTTTACGGTGGAGGATAGCGCAAAATATGATTTACAAATGGAGGGCGCACATTCCAAAAATCTGTTTTTGCGCAATGACAAAGGCGATAAGCATTTTCTGGTGATAATGGACGCACACAAAAGAGCGAATCTGAAAGAGCTCGGGCAGAAAATAGGCGAAAAAAAACTTTCTTTCGCTTCGCCGGACAGAATGATGCGGTATCTGGGCCTGACGCCGGGTTCGGTTTCACCGTTTGGTTTGATAAACAATAGCGACAAAAACGTGATTGTCATTGTGGATAAATGGCTTTTGGATCAGCCAATTGTCAATTTTCATCCGAATGTAAATACAGCCACTCTAGGCATCGGCAGAGATGATTTCTTGAAATTTCTGCAATGGTGCGGAAACGAGGTAATGGAAATAGAACTATAAATTTGCAGCGTGAACAATGGCCGCCCCGTTTACAGCATATCCCCAATCGCTTTCGTCAATTTGTCCAAATTCACTTTTTGAACGGAAGAAACAAAAAGCGGCTCAAATTTTTTATACTTTTTCTTTAGGGCGAGGACTTTTTTGGCGGCTTCTTGATGTTTTTTATGATCCAGCCAGCCGAGAATGTGGGAGGCGTATTCCCCCGCTTTGATGATATTGCCGGTGCGTTTCATTTCCGCAATGTCCTTTTTATCTTCGAAGACGATGCGATGGGCCAGCAGGTCGACTTTATTGAAAACATAAAGTTTCGGCTTATTTTCAAGGCCGAGTTGCTTGAGAATGTCTTCCACAATTTCAATTTTTATTTCCATTTCATCATCATTAATGTCGATGACATGGAGCAGTAAATCTGCATCGACGGTCTCGGCGAGAGTAGACTTGAAGGCTTGGATAAGCTGCGGTGGCAGATTTTGAATGAAACCGATAGTGTCGGAAAGCAGTACGTTTTTGCCACGGACGTAAGGCGTGTAGGCGTAGTCGGACTGACGTGCGGGCGCGGACATATTCCCGGGAACGTAATTGGTCGATGACGAAGCGACTGATAAAGTATCCACAAGGGATGCTTCGCTATCACCGGTGATACTTTTTGCAATGATGCAGGATTGAGTGTCCCCGGGGACACTATCCTGTGGAATGTATAATTTCGCCACTCTCGTGTCCAAAGTTGCAAAAAGCTCATCGGCAATATAAATATCCTTGCCGGTAAGGGCATTAAGCAGCGAACTTTTGCCTGCGTTGGTGTAGCCGACAATGGCCGCGGACTTGAAATTTTGGCGTTTGCGGCGATCGCGATGACCTTTGTTTATCAGCTCATAATGTTTGAGTTTTTTTACTATATTCAATTCGTGAGCCTGCAAGTGACGTTTCATTAACTCAATATTTGTTTCTCCTTGTCCGCCGAGAGTACCGCGGGCGCCGGCCTGCTGCGATAATTCAATACCCATGTTGTAAATGCGCGGGCCCATGTGCCGGATGCCGGCGAGCTCGATTTGCAGCTTGGCTTCGGTTGTTTTGGCGTGTTTGTCAAAAATTTTCAGAATCAGGTCGATGCGATCCCAGGTGCGCATGTGAAATGGTCGCAGAATTTCGTCGAGGTTGAAAATTTGTTTGGGCTTGAGAATATTATTTACAATCAAAATATCCGCGCCTGCCTGTCCGGTAGGCAGGCCCGCCTCTTCCGTGAGAGCAAGAACTTCTTCGATTTTGCCTTTACCAACGAAAGTATCGTAATCGGGCATGCCGCGCTTTTGAATAGCTTTGAGTACCACAATTCCGCCATAAGTATTAACGAGATTTTCCAGTTCGGTAAGCCTTTTCAGAGCATCCTTTTTGGCAACTTTTGGTTCGATTACATCGATCAGAATCGCTTTCATTTTCCTATTAATCTCGATCATTTTCATGGACAGGAGTCTAACACTAATTGCAATTTTTTTACAGGTGTGCTATTTCTGAAGTAACTTTTTAACCTCTTTTCCTATGAAAAGCTGTGGTAAATGTGTCGCCTGTCGCTGGATAGCCCCTCTTATCCTGGCTCTGACGGCGCTGGCGCTTCTTCTTGTTGTTAGCCTTGGTGTTGACATGGGCGGTTTCGGCATCTGGATCATGAAATGGTGGCCGGCCGGCGTGCTGCTCTATGCAATCAGCGGTTTCTGCCCATGTGGCGACTGCGAGTGCAGAAAAATGTAATTTGGTTATAATGCGGTCATGAATAAAATTTTGGCCGGGTTAAAGGCGAATTTTTCACCTTGGACGTTAGGAGTGTTTTTAGTAGTTGATCTCTTCAATCCCCTGTTTAAAAAATATGATTATGGAGCGGAGTATCCGCTGGTTTTGGCGTTTGGAGTTTTGTTGGTATTTTTGGCGGTGGTGGAATTCAAGCGGGCGCGGGAGATTGTGTCTATTGAAAAAATATTTTTACTGATTTTTGGCTTATTGGTGGTACTTTCGTTTGCCTTTTCACAAACAAAAAATCTTGGCTTCAGTGAGGTATTGGCGTTTTTGGAAATGATTGTTTTTTATCTGATTTATGCCGGTCGGAAATTGGAATGGAAGGAAAGATTTTTGCGTATTGTGAAAATAATCCTCGCTTTGGCCGTTATACTGGGGTTTGTTTTTTATTTTACATTGGAAAATGTGCGCATGTTTGGGCCGTTTTTCAATATTTTGCATCGAGGAAATAATTGGCCCAATGCTTTTGCTTTGTTTTTACTGATGACCTGGCCGATTTTGTTGTTATCAGAGAGTAATTTCTCGAAGGCAAAAATTTCCAGTCGAGCGTTGCTTTTGGTTTTTACTTTTGCCGCCTTATTACTAACGTTTTCGAGGGGGGCGAGTTTGGTGCTTGTGGGTCAGTTGGTGATTTTGATTATTTATTTCTTGAAAAGAATTAAGAAAAAACATGTTTTTACAGGGTTGACGGTGATTTTGTTGGCGATCGGTATTTTCTTTGGCAGCAATTATATTAGAAGTTTAGATCACAAAGTTATCGATGTAGAACAAAGAGTCAGTTTTAGTAATACAGAAAGTCAAACCTCAAAACAGGAACGTCTGGAATTCTGGCAGGGAGCGCTGAAGTTGGCTCTGGAAAAGCCTTTTTTTGGCTGGGGACCATTCAGTTTCCGCTATGCTTATAATCCAATTCAAAAAACTTTTTTGGCCAACGCCGATCATCCTCACAATATTTTTCTGAAAATTGCGGCGGAAAATGGCATTCCCGCGATGCTGTTTTTCGCGGCTTTTTTGGTAAGTATCCTAGTTATAGTGATTAAGAGATTTAAAAGTCTGGATGAAGAAAAGCGTGATTTTGTTTTTATTTTGAGCTTGGGAGTGGCGGGAGCGCTGGCTCATAATTTGATCGATTACAATTTCAATTTCCTGGCAAATTTAATTTTATTGTTTATTTATTTGATTTTTATTCGTTCAGTTTTTGTAACGAAAACCGATGATAATGGAAATTATAAAGCGCTGATTTTTGCTTTTTTTATAGGTTTAATTTCCATTTATGAAGGGGCCTTTTTGTTTTCGGAGCATTCGCTGTTCCCAAGAAACCATTTTCCAGCGCTGGCTAACGAGCAAATTGCCAAGAAAAATTTCACCGAGGCTATGGCAAATCTGGATTATGAATTAAAACTTAATCCGCTGGACGCCGAGGCCTGGCACTTGAGAGCCGTGATCGATTGCGGAGAAGAATACATTTTGAACAATGCCAAAGATTGCGAACGAGATAGTTTACAGGCTCTAAAACTGAATTCGATGAATGATTTCAAATATCATCTGGATTATTTCAAAGCCTTATTTAGCGGAAAAGCTGAAGTTACGAATTTTTCAAGGCTACTTACGAAGAGCCTGGAAATTTTAGATGTTTACACAAATCATGTCGACAAAAATGTGCATTTTACGGCTTACACTCCTAATGTGGAAGCCGCTGCGGAATTGATTGATTTGCTGGCAAAGGAGAGCGTTTCCAATCCGACTTTGTTCACAAAAAGCGATTGGGAAAAAATAAATTCATTAAATTCAAGGAAACAAAAGATGCTGGATACGGCCAAAAGATTGCGAGAGCAAAAAACTTTCTAACGACGTTCCATGGATTTGCGGAAAAAATTTAAGGCGGCGATGTTTGATTTTGACGGTACGCTAACAGAGAAAGGTGAAAATTATCCTCCGAAAGAAGTGGCCGATGCCTTGGTAAATTTGTCGCAAAAAATGCCGATCGGTTTTTGTACCGGCAGACAGTTGGAATCTTTTAAGGCGCGAGCTTTGTCGCATCTGCTTGAGCAAGTTAATGAAGAAGAAAAGCCGCGTTTTATTAAAAACCTTTATCTTTTCGCGGAAAACGGGGCGCTGGGGTACGATTTTGATTCAACGAAAAATGATTTCGAGGAAATTTATCGGGTCAAGTGGCCGGAGGAATTTATCGAGCGGGAAAAATTGCGCAGTATTCTGAACGAGGAGATTAAAGAATATGGACAAATCTTGTATAACGCCCACGAAATCGTGGTGGTCATGGGCAGCAAATATTATTACGAAGAGAATCCTAATATCGATAAAGTTTATGAGTTGTCCGGAAAAATTTATGAAATTACCTTGAAAGTTTTGGCTAAAATAAATCCCGAGTATGAGCGTTTTGTGCATGTGGGAAATTCCGGTATTGGCGTATTAATCAGCCCCGCTCAAGGTGATAAAGACAGCGCGATTGAAAAATTCGGACAATTTTTGGAGCAGACCAGAGGACTGAATTTTGAAAAAGATTACAGAGATGTTTTGGTCGCTGGAGACAGCGCGCAGGTTGGAGGCAATGATTTTTATTTTTTAAATGGGCGCTTCGGCACTCCGTTTTCCGTGGGGGAGATTTTGCCGCAGAATTCTTCATTGCAATCTATTTTTGATGACGCCGGTAACAGACTTTTACATGCCGATGGTACTTTAAAATTGATAAAATCGCTTCTGTAAGGCATTTTTTAAAATTTTCCCCTTGACTTCATGTGGCCTTATTGTTTAGTATAAGCCTCCTGTCTTTTAATTTACCAAAAAATATGTTTAAAAAATTTGTAGCCGCATTGTCTCTTTGGACAATATTTGCAACCGTAATGCCTTTGTCCGTTTTTGCGGCAAATATTCCAATTGCCGGTTTGATCAAGGGCGTGACCTTAACTGTGGCAAATTCGGATCCACAGACTTTCGAACCAGCCGCAGGTCAAGTTTTAAAAACCGCCGTATCTTTTGATACTGCCAATTTTGCCACAGAATTAAGCAAATCCAGCGGTAGCGTAAATGTCATGCAGGGCACGAAGGTGGTTAAAATTTTGAGTACCTGGACAGATACCGGTTTACCGGCAAGTATCGCCGATTGGGATGGAAAAGCCATTGAAAATACGCAGGATGCACAGAATATTTGTGGCAATCAAGGCGCGGTATGTCCCGCAGGTGATTATCAGATTGCGACTCATGTACAATATACCGGTGGAACAAATACATTTTTTGACGACAAAACAACAGCTTTTAAGGTTTATGTGACCCCGGCCGTGGCTATTAATAATTTGGCAGTCGCTCCCACTCCGTTTAATCCCGTTAATCAAACCGGTAATATTTCTTTTGCGACGTCCAAAGACGGTTTTATAACCGTGGAAATTTTTGATGCAGGAAGTTTGGTAAAGACTCTTGTGGCCAATGAAAATTTGACAGCGGGCACGTATAATAAAACTAATAAAGCCGCACTGGCTTGGGATGGCAAAAATGCGGCGGGACAGATAGTTCCAAACAAGACTTATGTAGTAAAAGCCACATCGAGACTGACGGCTACAGGTAATGTACTGGACACAAAGACCGTGAATGTCGACGTGAATGCGCCGGCTACAATTACCGTCGTCTCCTATACAATTACTTTTACTCCAAACACTGTTGCCGGCACTTTTGATCCTTCGCCATTGGGCAATCATCAAAATCTGATTTTTAATTATCAATTGAGCAAGGTAGTGGATAATATTTCCGTTGATGTTAAGGATTCCAAAGGGATTAATGTGGTTACCAAAAACATCGGTTCAGCCTCATCCAATGGATCTTATCAATGGGATGGCATGGTAACAACCGGACAAATCATCGCTCCGGGTAGCTATACCGCCGTAATGACGGCTTCAAAATCGGGAGAAGTATCCGTAACCGCCTCCACCACTTTTGTTGTTTATTATTCGAATACCAAAAAAGGCGCGCTGCAGAATTTTGCCGTGTTTCCCACCACTTTCAATCCGAATATCGATGATGCAACCATAGAATTTACCAATTCGGTAGAGGCAAATATGACCCTGGTAATTCAAAATGCAAGCGGAACAATCAAGACTTTTCCGGACTATGATTTTAAATTGTATCCGGCCGGAACCAAAAACTCCGTGAACTGGAACGGCACGGATAATTCCGGCAATACCGTAGCCATAGGAAGTTATAATGTGGTGGTAACAATGAGAAACGACTATGGGGCTGTAACGGATTCCAAGGTTGTTACCGTTGATAATTCCGGCACTTCCGTAAGCGACAGCAACGATCACATTTCCGGTATTTATCTTTCACCTTCATCGAAATTCAAACCGGAAAAGGGTGATCCGCTAAAAATAGAATTTGATGTAAAGAAAAAACTTGATTCCCTGGTAATTGTTGCCATAAAAGGCTCAACACAGGTGGAGCTTTTGAATCAACAAACAACCGATATCGCAAACAATGTTGAACTTAGCTGGGACGGTCAGGATAATAATGGAGATTATGCGAGCGCAGGTTCTTGGAAAATTCGGTTTAAATCGAAGATTGGCGCTACTCAACTGGTAGCTCAAAAATCAATCGATGTGGCCTATGATCAGCCGAAAATTCAAGAATTGCAACTTTCAAAAACAAGATTTGACAATGATCAGGGTGAATTTACAAATGTTTTATTTAAGGTTGATACGGATTCCAGAGTTGACGTAAAGACGGTTTTAAACGGCCAGGAGGATAACAATATTGTTGAGGATATGGAGGTAAGCGCCAATCAGTGGTATGCGGTACAATGGGATGGTAGCGGTTATCATTTTGGTGACAATCTCGGCATTAAAGTTATTGCTTATAATACCGTGAATAAGTCTATTTTTGACACTAAAAAAATAACCGTTTATTTGTCCGGAGATACATCCGTTTCCAATAAAGCAAATATTACAAATGACTATATCGATCCGCCAATAAGCGATGGTGGAGGCACAATGGTGGTACATTACAATATTGATCAGGCGGCAAATGTGGCGGTAACAATTTACAAAGGCACAAGCTATTCGGATGTGCCGCTTGTCGAGCTGGCAAATGTTGATCAAAATAGCGGCAGTCATGATATAACTTGGAATATTGACAGTGCAAACCAGTTATCAAACGGTTTTTATACTTATAAAATTGTTTCGACTTTAAATTCCAGCGATACCGAGACCGGGCTGTTTATTGTGGGAAATATTGGCAAGGCAACTGACGGGTCGAATTATACCGTTGTGAAAAATAATAGCGGTAAAATCGGTCCGAATGTCATAGTTGACGGGAAGAGCAGTAAATCGAATTCAAATTCCGGTTCTACTACCGAACCTCCTATTAAAAGTAAACAATGCGCCGACTTTAAGGATGTGAAGTCCGATAATCAGCATTGTGAAGCCATTCAATGGGCGAAAGACGCGGGAATTTTTAAGGGCTATCCCGATGGAATTTTTGGCGTGAATAAGGCAATAAACAGAGTTGAGTTGCTCAAAGTTATAATGGAGTCTTTGAAAATTCAAACGGCAAAAACAACAGGCAATCTAGGTTTTGCGGATGTGGATGTCACTCAATGGTATATGCCTTACATTCAAGCGGCCAAAAATTTGGGAATTTTCAATGGTGATGCCGGTAAAAATACCGCCAGGCCTGGCGATTCCAGTAATAGAGTCGAATCTTTGAAAATGATTTTTGAAAGTATGAAAGCGGCCGGTTTAATAAGCCAAATTGGCGTAAACTGCCCCGCTTCTCACGACGATGTGCCCGCAGGCACGTGGTTTGGCGGATACATTTGCGCGGCTGATACGTATGGACTATATGACCCGACCATTGATGGCACGTTTGGGGTGGGTGTTTTATCAACCAGAGGTGAAATCGCCGAGGTGCTTTACAGATTACATTCGCAAAATTTGTTTTAATTATGTAATAAATACTTGACAAGTCCGTAAATAACGGTATCATTAGTCGCCTTATCTGCCCTTAACCATATAAATCAATTATTTTTAACTCAAAAAATATGTTCAAAAAATTCCTGGCAGTTCTAGGTATCCTCGGTATCCTTTCAACCGGAACCGCGTTCGCGATCGATCCATTGCCGGGCGGAGCAAATCCTCCGACCAACAAAGGTGTTGTCGTGAATTATGGCTTAAGTGCGGCTACTTTCAATCCTACGACCATTCCGGTTGCGGGAACGGTAAAGGTAACTTTCGACTTGAAGGAAAATGCCGATGTTTTTTCTTACGTACTGTCTTCCGACGGTAATGTAATGGCTGTTTTGGCAGGTGCCAATACCACCCCTATTACTTATAAAGCTGAAAATAAGGGCCCAATCAGCTACACTTGGGATGGTAAAGACACAGTTAGCGGAGCGATATTGCCCGATGGTGTTTACACGATCAAGACTTTTACGGCCGCCAAAGATCTACAAGTTCCACCTAATGAAGTAGTAAGTGATTCTGCGGCCCAGATCGTTACTCTTTCCACGGTAAATCAAGTTGCTCCAAAGCTTTCCGGTTTCAAAGTGGATCCGGCTACTTTCTCACCTGCAAACGGTGAAAATACAGATATTTATTTCAAAACGGACAAAGATGGTTTTATTACCGTTAAAATTCTTTCCGGTAAAAATCTGATTCGTGCTTTTACCGAGTATACTAATTCATATTTTAATGCCGGTTCATTCTCAATCGGTTGGGATGGTAAGGACGATAACGGTAACGTAGTTGCCGACAGTCTCTTTAATACCAATTATACTGTTCAGGTAACGGCTAGCGATAACGGTTTAAATTCAAATTCCGTTTCAGCTCCGGTTAAAGTAGCAACTGTTGGAAATGTGGCTGGAGGTTCAGTGAAGAATTTTTATATTGATCCGGCCAATACCTGGAATCCGCTTAAAGGTGGTGTCGATATTCATTATCAATTGATACAAAAAGTTACGTCATTGCATATTCAGGCAAAACAGGTTGTTAACAATGTTACAAAAGTCGTGAAGATTTTGGATGATAAAAATGTAGACAACGGTTATTACACGGAAACGTGGGACGGCACCGATGACAGCGGTAATTATGTTGATGAAGGTACTTGGACCATTTCAGTAATTGTTAACGGTGTGACTGTTACTAAAAATGTGACTGTAGCATATACACAGCCTGCGGTGGTAGAATCTTTCGTCAGCAAGGATTCTTTCGATCCTTCCAGGAATGAAATGCAAAATTTCGTTTTCAAAATAAATGCCAAAGCGGTAGTAAGTGTCGAAGCTTTCAAGGGTGTAGAAAAAGAAATCAAGCTTGTTGACGAACAAACCGTTCAAAAAAATCAATGGTACACCGTAGCTTGGGACGGTCGTGACGCCGATGGTGCCGAAGTGGACAATGGTAGCGATTGGAAATTTAAGATCACTGCCAAGAATCCAACAGCTCAAGATTTATTGGCTAACAAGAGCGTATCCTTCGCTGTTGAACAGGATACAGTAACTGATAAAAAATCCAATGTAACCAATGATACTGTTGTTCCGGTGGTATATGATAAAAATCAGAGCGGCGCGATCGAAGTTGATTATTCTATCGATCAGGACGCGCAAGTATTCTTGGCTGTTTACGAAGGTAATTCCACAGGAGGTAAGGCAAAAATCACTTTGCTTGATTATCTCGACCAAGCTGCCGGCGAGCATAGTGTATCTTGGAATGGTAGTGATACCAACGGCAAGACATTGAAGGATGGAATTTATTCTTACAAATTAATTACAAAAGTTAACGGAAATTATAAAGAAACTGAAACGGGTAGTTTTGTAATCGGTACAGCCGGTGAATATCTTGGATCAACACCACAACCGGTTCCACAGCCAACTCCAAATCCGGAGCCAAGTCCGGAGCCAAGTCCAATTCCAAATCCATATCCAAATCCTGAACCAAATCCATATCCAAAACCTTCTCAAGATTGTGGTGGATATGTAGACACTAAGTTCGTAGGAAATCAAAATTACGACATGTGTCAGGCTATCTCTTGGGTAAGTGATAAAGGAATATTCTCGGGTTATGAAGACGGCTCATTTGGTCCAAATACTCCTATCACCAGAACTCAAGTATTGAAGGTGGTATTAAAGGCTTTCCCAAATGTAACTTTGCTTCCCAGCGACGGTTCAAACCAGGGATTCTGGGATGCCGATCCTGCCGAATGGTACATGCCTTTCATCAGAACGGCCAAGTTCTACAGCATGCTTCAGGGTTACAAAGACGGTAGCGCCGGCGTGAACAAACATATCAGCCGAGCGGAATTCTTGAAATTTGCTCTTAAGGCCAGTGAAGCTTTCACGGGTTATAAAGTGCCAAATTACGCTTTCTCTTACTACAGTGATGTGGATACAAACGCTTGGTACAAAGATTTCGCGGGAGTCGCTTATGAAATGGGCTTCTTCGGATACAACTACAACGGTAGCGGTACAAAAGTAGCTTTGAATCCAAATCAAGATATTACCAGAGGTGAGGTAGCTCTGATTCTCTACAGAATGAGCAATAACCACCTTTTAGGTAGTTATCCAATGAATGAAGGCTACTAATCTAAGAAATTAATTTACGTACGAACGACATTTTTCATAGGAATGAGGGGAAAAAGCCCGCCGCAAGGCGGGTTTTTTCTTGGGGAAAATGCGGGTCCTGACTGGAGGTTATATTTTACTCTCTTCGCTCAGATTCGCCCGTCACGACTGGGCTCAATTCGCTTGAGACTAAAATATAACCTCCAAGTCACCCGCCGATTTTTCCAAAAATTCATTTATTATTTTCAAATGCTCGCGCCGTGCGCTCGCATTTTACCAATTCGACATCAGATAACTTTTTTGGCTACTTGTAAATTCGAATTTTGATCTGAATTTTGACGATTTTAGAAAAATTTTAAGAAAATTTTAAGTTTGATTTGTAAGATTTTGATTTGAATTAATGTTTAATTATTTCTTACTATGAAAAAAGACAAAAAAATTGAAGTAAAGGGCCTGAAAATCTCTCTATTTCAGAAAAATCAGTATGATTACATTTGCATCACAGATATTGCGAAATATAAAAACTCTAAAGAAACATCGCTTGTAATAGCTCACTGGTTGAGAACTGGTTATACAATAGAATTTCTTGGAATTTGGGAGCAGCTGCATAATCCAGTTTTTAATACTACCGAATTCGGTAGTATTAAAAATCAAAGTATTTCAAATTCTTTTATTTTAACTACAAACCAATGGGTCTCCAAAACAAACGCCATTGGAATTTTTTCTAAGGCTGGCCGCTATGGGGGTGGCACTTTTGCTCACAAGGACATAGCCTTTGAATTTGCTTCTTGGATCAGTCCCGAATTTAAGCTTTACTTGATTAAAGAATTTCAAAGGCTAAAAGAAGCGGAAAATCAAAATTTGTCGCTCGGCTGGGACGTAAAGAGAGAACTGGCCAAGGTGAATTACAAAATTCATACCGATGCGATAAAACAAAATTTGATACCACTGAAGATTGATCAAATTCCTGAAAAATTTGTTTACGCAAGCGAGGGCGATCTGTTAAACAAGGCTCTTTTCAATGTGACCGCAAAAGAGTGGCGTGAACAAAATCCTAAAAAAGAAGGTAATATTAGGGATTATGCGACGATCGAGCAACTGGTGGTGCTTTCAAATCTGGAAAGTATGAACGCTGAATTTATAAATCAGGGCATGGAGCCGAAAGAAAGATTGCCAAGACTGAATCAGATCGCTATTTATCAAATGACGTCGATTCTTGGTCATCCGGCGTTGAAAAAATTGCAGTGAACCCAAATAGGCAAAAACTAATTTCTCGACACTTTTGGAGAGATTTCCGTACTATACTTAGACATGCGCAAAAAGATTTTGGATCACAAGATTTTTTCATGGAGAAAAATAATGGAGTAGAATGAGGTCAAATAAATAACCTCATAACAATGGAAAAATTTCTAGAAGTGTTTTTGCCTGAAGGGATACTGGAATGGTTTGAAATCAAGGAGATTGAGAA
>JACRIB010000064.1 GCA_016235895.1 Candidatus Peregrinibacteria bacterium
AAACTCATTGTACTTAAAAATTTTTTTTCTTCAAGGAAGACCGCCCGATGCACAATCGTTGGTTCTTAAGAAGACAAGGGAGGGGTTGGAGGCATGCCGGCACTAGAATCATTGTTGTTTTTATCTTTCCTCATTCCACGTAGCGTTATTGAAAAAAGCCCTATCACGACAATGGCGGCAATTCCCATTCCGGCCCAAGGAAGCCATGTGAGGCGTTCGGTGATTCTGCTTTCTTCTTTATCGCAAACATCTCCAATACCATCACCGTCCGTATCTTTCTGGTCGCGATTGGGATATTCCGGACAATTATCACGTGCATTAATGATTCCATCACGATCAAAGTCATCACACACATCTCCCTTCCCGTTTCCGTCAACATCTTTTTGGTCAGGATTCGACGTATTCACACAATTATCAACTTCATCGGGAACTCCATCGCTATCAATATCAGCTTTCACATACACAAGGTTTTTGACTGTTTCTTTTTGAGACAACCGCAGCACTCCTTTACTGTCAAAAAGATTGCCGCTCTCTCCTTCGGGAATATTCATAAATCTGTCCGCATCAAAATAAACCCGATATGAATTCCCCGGTCGAGCAAGAAATCGCAGACCCGTTTTGGTGACCATTTCTTTTTGTTTTTCACGAAGCTGTATTTCGGTGATGCGAAGTGGTTGGGCGTATTCAAGCGATATATTCCATGTTTGTGAAACCGTAGAAGGAAACCACACCGTCTGGCCCGTCATTCTCGTTTTTGCAACAACAATTTTGTCGTGTCCATTTTCAACTGCGCGCACTTCTATTGATACGGGAAGTGCCACGTGTTCTCCAAGAAGAATCGAAAGTGCGTCGGCGGTAACGGGCTTTGATGAAGAGAGTTTGATCGAAACAGTGCCAATTCGTGATTCGGGTAAATCATATTCCGCATAGGTATTATTATTGTTGTCGGTAAGCGCTTGATTACTCCCCGATGAAATATTCGATGTTGCCTGAATCGAGGTTGATTCTGATTTTAACTCGGTATAGTAATAGTATGGCTGGAAAGACCCGGTTTCGTTTTCCAAAACACCAAAGATCTGTCGTTCAAGAAACTCTCCTTCAAAGGGA
This sequence comes from Candidatus Peregrinibacteria bacterium, assembly GCA_016235895.1. GTDB lineage: Bacteria > Patescibacteriota > Gracilibacteria > UBA1369 > LOWO2-01-FULL-3 > JACRIB01. The sequence continues at coordinate 1,108 of JACRIB010000064.1, forward strand.
ACTTCGACAACGGTCGGTGTTTTAATGGAAAGGCCTTGAACATCCTTGTACGACCGAAATGAAGAAATAATATTATTGGATGCGGCAGATACAAACAGAGCACCAAAAAAAATGAGAAAAAATGTTGTGGCTATTGCGCAAACGGCACGCGTAGACAAAAATGAAAAATGCATAATGGTATCAATGTAATTATTTTTTCTTTCTAAAGAATGCGGTACTGATAAGAAGAACACCGATAAGGAAGAATGTGATAATCCTCCCGGTGATCTCCATACTCCACACGTCAACGATAAGAAGTCTTCCTACAACAAACCCAATAAGAAGCTGCCCTGCGGTTTTGATAATCGTAGACCCATGCGTAACTCCACGAGCATAGAATGCTATGCCGGCAAGCGTATACACCGCAAGCGACAAGGTGACCGCAGTGCTTCCCGTGAACAGGGCGCCAAAAGAAAGCCAGATAAGAATCATTGCGAATATTCCCCCAGCACTTAAGAGTGATACGAACAATTGACTGGTCCCGTTACTTTTATCGGATTCTGTGCGGCTGGAATAGAAATAACTTCCGAGGATACAGAACATTGCCGTTATAAGAAAGAGAACTGCGAAATCTTTATGGAATATGTCGTAACGCCATGCGGATGAAAGCACGCTTGGGACAGAAAGGATCGTGGGGATTATAGTAAGTAGAGCGGTTCGTGCGGCAATTGTTTTGTCGCCCGTAAGGATTGCCGTCAAGAAAATAACGGCGAGCACTTCGAGTATTGACGCAATCGCAAGACTGGCACCATGAAGTTCAAGGGCGGTAGCGGTGCCAATAAATGCGGCGGCAATAGCTCCATACACAAGGAATGGTTCGCGATTATTGGTTATTCTAAATATTGTTCCCGCACCAACAGCGAATACCAATGCCCAGGCAGCCGCTATGAGACTTCTCCATTCTTCCGATACGGCAACCATTATCCACCCGAGGATAAATACTCCGTTCACCGCAGCGGTAATAATATCCTTTCTTCGCTCTTCGGAGTTTTTAAGAATACTGATGGTTGTTGTTATGAAATACAAGATACCGAATGCGATAGAAAAGAGAGCTGGCGTATTGAAAACCGTTCCTTTGGCAATGTACCCATACCTATACAACGACGGAACAACCGATATTGAATAAAGGTAAAGAATGACGAGCGAAAAAAGTATGAGGTCTCTCCATTTGGTGACTTGCACCACCCATAAGACACCAAGAGTGATAACAAAGAGGTAACTGAAGAGCCCGACAAAATTGAATTCTTTTGAACCGGCAAGAAGCGGCGCCACATATCCGAGAACGAGAGAGAAGAACGCCAACGACTTACTGTCGTGTCGCACGCTCGAGAGGGCGGCAAAACTAACCGTGAGAAACATCGCGCCAAGCGCAGTAATCGGAGTGAAGAAATCATAGAGCTCGCGTGCCGCGTAAATAGTGAGAAGAATTACGCCCGCTCCAAGGCCAATAAAAAATGTCCCTTGAGTTTTAGACGACCGAACGCGCCACTCGCCTAAAATAAGAATGAGCACACCCGCGACAATGCCAAGCGTAATGCGGCCGAATGGACCGATCCAATTGTTCATGAACGCATACGTGACAAACCACCCAAATCCAATGATAAGAAGGAGTCCCCCTAGCTTCATTGGCCAATCAACTTTAAGCCATTCAACAAACGCACCACTTGTATCACTGTCATTCGTCGATGGTTTTTCTTGAGTTCCAGACAACACCCCAGAAGATCCACTGCCGGGGATTGATACTTCGCTTGAGGAAAGAACTCCTGTTATGAGATTTGCAACTCTTGCCTGTTCCCATCCGGCCTTCGTGAGGTTATTAATAATTTCTGGAGTTGGTACGCCTCTTGCAATTCCCTCTTTAATATACGAGACGATCTGTTGATCGCTCTCATTAAGTGTTGGAACTTGTGTACCCCCCTTAACACCCTCCGACGTTGCAGTGGCAGGACCCTGAGAGAATTTTTGTTGAGCGAATTCCCCTTTTTCAAGTCTGGAAACTCGAACCTTAAGCTTTCTTATGGAAGAAAACAGGATAATAAATAAAATAACATAAACCCAGAAAGAGAGGTTGGAAAGGGCGTAGATAAGATACATGAGATTTTTTCTGCTATAAACTTGATAATTACTCAAATTGTATAGGATTCCTTATGTACGCGCAATAGCACTATGTTGAAAAACATGTGTCAAGAAAAAAACAGTTTAGATTACAGCTACAAGTTTTCGAATCTTGAGTGGTGGAGCATAGTAGAGGATGTTAGAACTGCGATACGTAAGAGTGCTGACGAAATTCATATACCAAAAATATCTCCGCCATCGACTTCAGAGTCACTGTAACAAAATAAATTCTGATTGCAAGACGGAAGAAGTTGCCGAGTGAGGAAAGAAAACATTTAGAAAAGCTACAGATTATATTTCTTTTTAATTTTTTGCATTCGCCCATCCTCATGCTCATGGAGAGCGTTTATTACTCGATCTACGGCCCACACCGGTTCCTCGTCGTAGTTTGAATAGATATTCGATGAAAAATCTAACTTTAAGTAATACAGATCAACGGTACTCTGTATTATTTTGAGTAGTGTTTTGATTTGTAGTCCAGTAATTTTTATCTCATCCTTTTTTAAATCATCGTGGGCTAGAAACTTATCTCGATATTTTTTTAGATTACCAATAAGTTTTTTATTTCGTTGTAATCGTTTACGAATTTTCTTTACATCTTGAGGAATAAGTGGTTTATAGCCCTCAAAGAGTTCGGGGATAAATTTCCGCTCGGAGTGATATTTCAAAAACTCTTCATTATAAAATGAAGATAAATTTTTCTCTGTAAAGTCCAGTATGTGCTTTATGGTTAGTGATTGTTTCCATTTATCCTCATCAAAAAACTTTGCCAACTCGATAAAAAAGTAACAACGAGCTGCCTCTTGAAGTGGGGAAAAGAAATATAGGTGGTTACTAAGAGTTTTAACGTTTTTCGTTGCCTTTTTCTTGCCAACCACATTAGGCGCGGCAAGTTTCCTGAATCTTTCGTAAATTCTAAAGACAGCAAGTGTGTGTAAGTAGCGGCTCCTCAAGTCCTTTGTCCATTTGAAAGCTTTCTCAAAGTTTTTTTGATGTGAGTACATATTTTTACGCTACCACGTAGACAGATTCCGTCAATTTGCCCAAGCCGGCAACTTTCACCGTCTTGTGCCCATGTGCTTTGTCGCAGATGATGTACGCGGTCGATATTATTAGATTAAATAGCAGAACATCATGGCGAAATTATCCGAAGCACCCAAGAAGACGGTGTCCGACCAGCGCCAGCAAGCACGGTCGGATCTCCATGTAACACTCGATGATCTCTATGAAGGAATCGGGTGGCTTAACCACTGTATGAACAATCTTGAGGTCGATCTTGATCGGCTTTTCTCAAGCGACCCTGATATTCCTGCCGAGGGACCGTTCGATAAGAAGCAGTGGCGGCCAGGTAGGGTTAAGGGTTGGAGCGTATAGAGGTAGGGGCCAGAGATCCGCTCTGGCCCACAGATTTTAAGATGAGAAAATGTTTGTGATTACAAACTAAAAAACTATTATAAATATAGCTTTTCTTGACATCTGTGGACCTTAGCGGACTCGAACCGCTTACCTCCTCATTGCAAATGAGGCGCTCTACCAGATGAGCTAAAGGCCCCTAATTCATGCTCCGCATGAACGGGCGATCAATCCAGTGGATTGATTTAACCGACAATGTAGACCATTCTACCTTATTTCTTGTTGAGAGCAAGGGTGAGGATATGGTCAATAAAATCTTCAAGCGAGAGATCCGCGGACTCAAGCGCCAAGGGCAAAAGAGATTTCTCAGTAAGACCCGGTAAACTATTCACTTCCAAAAGATAGATCCCGCGGGGAGAAACAATGAAATCAGCGACAGAATAGTGCCTCATTCCTATCCCTCGATGAGCGCGTATCGCGAGCGCTTGGAGTATTTCTCGTTCCGAATCCGATAGGCGCGCGGGAGAAATTCTTTGCACCACATCACTATGTTTGAGACTGTGATGAAAAACGTCCATTCCCTCGGGAAGCACGATCTCCACCGGATGAGTCGCATGCGACTGGTCATGTTCAAGACTATCAATAACACCGCACGTTACTTCTTTACCTTTAATATATTCCTCAACAAGTACCGCCGGAGAATACTTGAGCGCGTAGTCAATCGCTGTCGTAAGACCATCAATGGTGCGCGTAAGCGAGAGTCCGATCGATGACCCGCTCGTAAGTGGCTTTACCACATACGGAGGAGGTATTTTTTTAAACGCATTGAGCGCGGCAGTCGTCACATCATCTCCTTGTCGTACAACTATACCAAGAGGCGTCTTGATTCCCGCATGTGAAAAATAATTCTTCGCGAGCGCTTTATTCATTCCCACTGCTGAAGCGAATGGTGTTGAGCCGGTGTAGGGTATTCCAAACGCGTGAAGTATCTGCTGGATTTTTCCATCCTCGCCATATTCCCCATGTAGCGCGTTCCATACAACATCAACAGAATGCGCGACACGTTCAATTGAAACAGGAATGCCATTAATATGCCA
>JACRIB010000011.1 GCA_016235895.1 Candidatus Peregrinibacteria bacterium
AACACTAATGCTTGACATTAGTATCGCATCACGTTATCATACTTATGATCAAAACTTTTAAATCAAAAGAAGCCGCAAAAATATACAACGAAGAATATTCCAGAAAACTGTCAAAAGATATTCAAAGAACGGCCCTAAGAAAGCTACTTATGATAAACAATGCGGTAAACCTAAATGATCTGAAAATACCACCGGCGAATCGATTGGAAAAACTTAAAAAAGACAAACTTGGACAATATAGCATAAGAATTAACAGACAGTGGAGAATTTGTTTCATTTGGGAGAATGGAAATGCATACGACATAGAAATAGTTGATTATCATTAACCTCAAATATATGTCAAAAAATAAGATTCCATTAGATAATCCAGGAGAAATTCTTTTAGAAGAATTTCTTAAGCCAATGAACATTACCCAGTATGAACTGGCGAAATCCATTCATGTTCCCCAGATTAGAATTAGTGAAATTGTGCGTGGTCTAAGGGCAATTACTCCTGACACCGCATTGCGTCTCAGTCAATATTTCAAAACATCCGCCAATTTTTGGCTGAATCTCCAAAATGATTACGATTTAAGATTAGCTAAAAGAAAACTAAAAATAAAAAACATCAAAATCTACCCCACTTTCTTCAACTCTGCCTCGATAAATCCGTCCAGTTCCCCGTCCAAAACTCGCTCGGGATTACCTTCTTCATAATCCGTGCGGTGATCCTTCACCATTTTATATGGATGCAAAACATATGAGCGAATTTGGCTTCCCCAAGCGATTTCTTTCACCGCGCCTTTGAGATCGGAAATTTCCGCGGCATGCTGTTTTTCCATCAAATCCAGTAATTTCGCGTGCAACATTTTCATGCACCATTCTTTATTTTGCAATTGGCTGCGCTCGTTTTGTGAAGCCACTACCAGGCCAGTAGGTATGTGAGTTATTCTCACAGCCGAATCCGTTTTGTTCACATTCTGTCCGCCCTTCCCGCCCGAACGATACACGTCAACGCGCAAATCTTCCGGCGCGATTTGTACCGCGTCCGCAAAATGAATTTCCGGCAGCACTTCGACCAAAACAAAAGAAGTTTCCCGCGTATTTTTCGAATTAAAAGGCGACATTCTCACCAGTCGGTGCACGCCTCCCTCGCCCTTCAAATAGCCATAAGCAAATTGCCCTTTCACCAAAAAACTCGCGCTCTTCACCCCCGCTTCCTCCGCCATAGATTTATCCATCACTTCCGCCTCGAAACCCATTCTTTCGGCATAGCGCAAATACATTCTCATCAACATCTCGGCAAAATCCGCCGCATCCGTGCCGCCCGTGCCCGCGTGAATCGAAACGATGGCATTATTTTCGTCATACTTCCCATTCAAAAAAGTGGAGATCTCGAGTTTGCGCCATCTCTCAGCCAAATTCTTCACCATAGTTTTGTATTCATCCGCTGCTTTCTGATCCTTTTCCGGCGAAATTTCCGGCAACATTTCCAAAAGTTCGTCGCACTCACCCACAATTCCATTCCACACCGTCATCAATTTATTAATATTGCTCGCGCGCTGCGAAATCTCCTGCGCCTTCTCGCGATTGCTCCAAAAATCCTGCGCCTGCATTGCCTCGGTCAAAGTTTCCAATTCTTTTTTCTTCGCCGCCAAATCGACTTTTTTCAAACCAACCGCGATCAATTTTTTGATCTCCTCCAGCTGCGCCTTTATTTCATGCATAAAAAAATGTAAAGTATCGCCAGCCATTATACATATCAGAGCGCTTGCGCTCCAGGCCGAGTTAAGGCGAGGCCCAAAGTGAGCGCAGCGAAAACATTATTTATGTCGACTGCACGAAAAATAATTTCCAACACTCTTGCCCAAATAATCGGCAAACTTCTCGTAACCATCATTGGCCTCGCCACGGTAAAAATGACCACGCACTATCTTTCCGTAAAAGGCTACGGCGAATACACCGCGGTCTACGAATTCCTCGCCTTTTTTGGCATCGCCGCCGACCTCGGATTTTTCACTATCGGCGTAAAAGAAATGTCCCAAAATGAAGAAAAAATTCCCATTATCATCGGCAATATTCTCTCGCTGCGCACCATCTCCGTAATTTTCACCATGATCGTCGCGGTAGTCCTCGGCTTTCTCATTCCAAAATACCAGGGCACCAGAATCCCCCTGGGTATAGCCATTTCCTCGCTCACCGTTTTTTACACGATTATGAACGGCACCATCACCAGTGTGCTGCAAGTGAAAATGAAAATGCACCTCGCCAGTATTGCCACCATCGCCGGAAAAATTATCACCGTGCTTTTTATGGCTTACGTGATTTTTTACGGCTATCCCGACGACAAAGAAACCGGCTTCAACATGCTCATGGCCGCCGGTGTAATTGGCTGCGCCGCGATGCACTACGGCACCAATTATTTTGTCCGCAAAATCACGCCGCTGAAGCATCGCTTCGACATTGCAATTTGGAAAGAACTTATAACGAAATCGCTTCCTTACGGCATCGCGCTCATCCTCAGCACGATTTATTTTCGCATGAATTCGATTCTCATTTCACTTTTAAGAAATCAAGAAGAGCTTGGAATTTACGGCGTCGCCAGTAAGCTCCTCGAGCAATTCACCATTATTCCACTTTATTTTATGAACTCGGTACTGCCGGTACTGGCGAAATCCATTAAACATGCGACGAAGTCGCGTAGCGAGCCGCAAGGCGAGCAAAATAAACATAGCGAAAACCTTGATAGTACCGAAGCCATCATCAAATACAAAACCATTATCCGCTACTCTTTTGATTTTCTAGCAGCTATGTCCGCGCCCATGGTGGTTGGCGCCTATATTCTCGCGTATCCGATCATTTTTATTATCAGCACGCCGGAATTCATGAGTCGCCTAAACGAAGGATTTTATGGCTCTGACATCGCTCTGAAAATTCTCATTTTCGCGCTGCTTTTCCAGTTCATCAATATTCTTTTCGCTTTCATTCTCATAGCCGCCAACAAGCAGGGAAAATTGCTTTATATAAACGGCGCCTGCGTGATTCTCAATATCACGATTAACCTCTTCCTGATACCAAGATACGGCTTCGTCGGAGCCTGTATCACTTACGTTTTCAGCGAATTTTTTATTCTTGTTGCCGTCGCCATGACAGCCCGTCGCTGCGTGGAATTTTCGCTGAATTTCAAAAATCTTTTGAAGATATTTTTTTGCGCCGGCATAATGGGCGCCACCGTATATTTTCTCCAGCCATTCACTTACAAATATTTGCAAAATTGGAATGTTTTCTTGCTAGCGGCACTCGGTGGTGCGATTTATGTAGCCATGCTTTTTGCTACAAAAGTCGTGGACAAAGACATGCTGAAATTAATCCGTAGAGGGGAAGATACACCGGAACCTTCCGACATCAGCTCGACCAAAAATTTATAAAATTACAGCCATTGGGCACCTTGTTGTACGATGGCAAATTGCTTGGACAAATTTGAACTTGTCAAAATTAACAGATCAAAAAGTCCCGCCGGCGGGGAATTACAAAGCAGATTGTAGGCACGTCAACTACCGTTTAATTCAAAAATATTATAAAATTTTCACATGAAAAAAATTAAACTATCAAGTTCAAAAAAAATATCTCAATCATTTTTCCGGTTTTTTTCAGCTGTCTTGATCACCGCTATACTCGCCATCGCCCACGCCTCCGCCTCAACTTTTTCCGACGTCGACGACAGCCAAATTTATTCTACCGGCATAAATTTCCTTACCCAAAACGGCATTGTAAAAGGCTATGGCAATGGCACCTTCAAGCCATCAAACGCTCTCAATCGCGCCGAACTGCTGAAAATAATCGCCGAAGGTTCCGCCAAATATTCCAACCAGGATTCTTCAATTTTCGCCAACTATTCCGGCAAAAAATGTTTCAATGATGTGCCCGCGAATCAGTGGTACACCAAATATGTTTGCTATGCGAAAGAAAACAGCTGGGTAATCGGCTACGAAAAAAGTAAAATTTTCAAGCCCGATCAAAAAATAACTTTTGTTGAAGCTCTGAAAATGACCTTCAAAGGATTCAATTTAAAATTTAATGAAACTGATTCCGCTCCGTGGTATCACGACCTCGTGGATCAGGCCAGCGCGCATAATTTTATTCCTTTCGACATGACCGGCTTCAGCGTAAATTTGCGCCGCGACCAAATGGCCGATCTCGCGACCAGAATAATCAAAGCCAACGAAAGTTTAAAATCTTTGAACAACTACCTCGGCGACCGCACCGACATTGTAGTTACATATGAAACCTTAAAACAAGGCTTGGATTTGAGCAAACTGCAAGTAGAGACGAAGTAATCAACCATAAACCTGATTGTGAGTCCCCACGTCCAACATTATAACTAAAATATAATTGTTCCGTTCTTCAAAAACAATACGGTAATCACCTGTTGCTGAAATTGCTCTCTTTCCAGTCAAGACGCCCTTCAATGAATGATTTTTTAAGATTGGGTGAAATGGATTTTTTGAAACAAGCTCACGGCTTCCACAACCTTGTCTTGTAATTTAGAACTAAGTTTCTGAAAATGTTTATCAAATTTTTTATGATATAAAATCTTCATGCTCTATTTTTTCAATTTCTTCAAATAATGTATTGCCTTCTTGCCTTCAAAAGGACCGCTCACATTTATTCCATTTTTAGCCTCTTCTGAAGCTGTCAAAATCTCTTTTTCTTGCTGCCTTGTTAATCCGTTTTCAGTTAAAAGAGGAAATGGTATTCCCTGAGTTGTTACTATTTGATGTAAGTATACTTTTACGGCACTGCTCATATCCATGCCAATGCTATTCAGCACCTTCTTTGCTGATTTTTTAGTTTTTTCATCAATACGAATTTGAATTGTAGACATATATTTTTAAAACAAATAAAAGCATCGAAATTATAACAAACACGTAGTGACATTGTCAATACATTATTTTTTGGACATACCGGTCGCTACTTCAGCTTCCTCACGTGCGCGATAAAATCATTCCCCCTTTGTTTGTAATTTTTGAATAAACCGAAACTTTGCGCCGCCGGCGACATCACCACCACGCCACCGGCATCGCTTTCCGCGTACGCGTCAATCACCGCATCCTCCAGGGCTTTTCGGCGCAAAATTTTCGTGGGAAAAACCTGCTTACTAGACTCTTGCAAATTTTGTATATTCTTTTGTAATCCGAATTGACTCTTAAGAGTCAATCTCCCCTCCGCCTCCACCAGCGCCTTTTCCATTTTATCACTCGTCGCGCCAATCAAAATCACCGTGTGCAAATTTTCCCTGGTGAGAATTTTTTCCGCCCACTCGCTATAATCCGCTCCGTTATCGTATCCACCGGCGATCAATACTAATGGTTCACTGAAGCTGTCCGCCGCCGCCATAGAAGTTTCCGGCACGGTGGAAAAAGAATCGTTATAAAATTTTATTCCGCCAACTTCTCGCACAAATTGTAAACGATGTGGCAAATTTTTAAATTCTTTAATCACTTCGTGGCACGCCTCGCCCGACACGCCCAGCTCGCGCGCCACCGCTATCGCCGGTAAAATATTTTCCAAATTATGCGAACCAACTAGTGCCATTTCGCTTACCTCGGCGATTTTTTCACTCTTGCCTCCATGCGCGTAAAAAATTTTCCCACCGTCAACATAAACCCCGTTTTTTATAAGCTCGGCTTCGCTCGGACTGGCAGAGCCAGATCCTCGCTCGCCTGCGCGCTCGCGCCGTGCGCTCGCATCCCCTTTTACACTCACCCATTTCAAATTTCCCTTTACCAACGGGCCGTAATATTTGCTGTATTCGTAATCTTTATTCAAAACTGCCACACCGCCCGTGCCTTGCTTAACGAGCAATTTTTCTTTCGCTTCCATATATTCTTCGCGATCTTCATGATAATCCAGATGCGCCACCGTCGTATTCAGCATTACCGCGTACTTCACGCTCTTCTCCAGATCTTGCAGCTGAAAACTCGACAATTCCAAAATCACCAAACAGTTGCGGTTCAAATTATCCAAAAATTCCACCGGACATTGGCCGATATTCCCGCCCAAAAATAAATTCAAGCCGGATTTACGACCCCCCTTTTTCAACATTTCAAAAATCAAAGTCGACGTCGTGCCCTTGCCCTTTGTTCCGCTCACTCCCACGATCGGACACGGGCACAGATCAATAAAAAATTTCGTCGCGCTCGTCACCTCTACTCCTTTCGCCTTGGCCAATTGCACCCTTGGATCCAAAAACCTGACTCCCGGACTCCTGAAAACAACCTCAAAATTTTCCAGCCCCATCAGATAATCCACTCCCAAACTTGACGAAACTCCCTGTGGTAATTCGGCCTTTAAATCAACATTTCTGTCACACACCGTAATTTCCGTAAAACCATGTTTTTCCAAATATGCCAACATCGCCTTCCCTTCCACCCCAAAGCCCAAAATAGCAATTTTACTGCGTTTATTCATGGCGGCAGCATAACACAAATAAACCCTTCATTCATTTGACACAAGCAAAACATTATTGTATAATATAAGCATCAGGATGTGCGAATCATGTCCACACGCCTAAAACAAAAATAAAAATAACCCCTATCCAACATGAAAAAAGCTAAAAATCTTAGCCTTTGCAATAAGGCTAAAACCTTCTGGCTCATCGTACTCGCGATCGTAGTCGGGCTCTTTCTGGTAACCAATTTCTCCTACTTTGCCAAAATCGGCAAACAAGGCAAAACCGATACCACCACAGCATGTCGTTATGACGTAGGCATCGGTGGAGACTCAAGTATAGCTGCGGGAAATACCGGCACTTTTGATGTCAGTGTCTACCCGGTGAGTTGTAGCATTGAAGGTGATACTGCAATTTCTCTTTTTCAAAACACTGCTCCAGCCGGAGCATCAATAATGCCAACCTGTACCGTAGATGTTGGATCCCTGCACTTACTAACTTCGGGAGTTGCTAAAGCAAAAATTAGCTGCGTCACTACAAGCGGCACTACTGCCGGTTATTACAAATATTATGCTAATTTTTCACAGGTAAATGGCGTAACTCCTATCAGTACCTGGTTTACATTCAGCGTAACCGCTCCAGCCGCCACATGTCCGACTTTAAATTTCAAACTGGCGGAGACTAAAACTTCCTACGTTGTGGGAGACATGGTGAACTATTCATATATTTGTGCCGACGGAACCAACACTTCCAGCGTATCGATTGTCTTACACAAACCGGACAATACTGACACAACTTATGTAACCGGTACCAATGTTGGTTCTACTTTACAGCAAATGGGCTTTTCAACCTCAAATCTTGCCGCTGGGTCATACACCTTGAAGGCCGTTTTAAGCAACGGAACGACATATCCATTACCTTTCACTGTTACAGCAGCAACATCTACCACAACCGCCAGCCCTACCTTGATGGGCACAATTTTTAAGGATGGTCAGTATGTTGATCCGGCTACCAATACCGTGAGAAATTGTGTTTCTCCCAGTTACTGGATGAAAGAAGGTTCCACTACCAGTGGAGCTCGTAGTTTCCATTGTATGCCAAATACGGGCGGTAATACACAGTCGAGTAATGACATCCCTCCATCTCCTTGTACTGGTACTTTATGGGCCGGATATAGTGGTGGCAGCAGCACTACGGCTGTTGCTCCCGACTATTGTGCTGTAACAAACACAAGCACAGGAACCACTACTACAAACACCTGTCCAAGTGGCTGGTCATGGAATGGCACTTCTTGCGTAAACTCAACAACTACCACCACAACAACTACCACAAGCCCAACAGCTTGCGCCAACGGTACCAAATGTCCTTCGACTTCCTGGTGTCAAAATGGTCAGCAATTCTATTACCCGGACGGACAATTAACTTGTGTTGCCTGGAGTAACGACGGCATTCAGCCGGTGGCTCCAACCGGTACTTCCGCTTGTCGTCCAAGCGAACCAAACTGCGTGGACATTGGTCAAACAGTTCCATATGTCAGTGGCAAATGGTGTACTCGTGGACAGAGTTATTATTCAACAACTCAAATGACTTGTGTTGCCATGGGTAGCACTGCTCCAACAGGCTTCAGCTCTTGCAAACCCGGCGACAGCACATGTATCCCTTCCGGCAGCTACGGTCCTTCCACGGGATACTGCTCAAACGGCATGCAGTTCTACCAAAAAGTAAAAGATGCCGATCCGAATAACGATAAATATTGTGCCGAAATGAAATATACGGCTGGTACCGCCGCAACCGCTGCTCCAATGCAAACTCCGGAACCTCCGGCCGGCTACGGCGCTTGCGATCCAACCAACACCGGTTGTAAAGAAAAAGGCGACAAATGGACCGATAACAACAGTTCCAACTGGTGTTCGAATTCTCAAAAATGTACTTTTGGTACCGGTGGAGGAACCTGCGTGGGCTGGAACGAAAGCTGCCCAAGCGGCACGAAATATTGTTCCGTAACGGATACAAATTGTATCGAGCCGGGTGAATATAAGACCATCACTGCTTCAACCACCAACAGCACAAACAGTTATTGGTGCGGCGGTGGCGGCGGTATGTCTTTCTACTCCGCTACTCAAGCTTATTGCGAACCTAAAAAAGCCGGTAGCGCCACAATGATGTGGAGTTCAGCCGACATTAAAGCCATTCTCGCCAAACTCGGCGCAGGCTGGGGTGTCTGTCCGAAAGGCGGCACCACAAACGGCGCTTCACAATGTATTGAACCGGGTACTACCGGCCCTTCCAACGGTTGGTGCGGCTGGTGGCCACCAAACGCCATGACCAGTTATTCTCCTTCAAATGGCGGCAACAGCGGCACTCGCACCTGTCCGGGATTCGATGATGGCACGCCTACCCCAACTCCAATACCGGTAAAAGAAATCTGCCCACCGTCGCCATCCGTTTCGTCTTGTCCGATCGGCCAACACATCGAAAAATCCCCGGGTACTGTTAATTGCCCCGGTTCCACTTATTGCAAAGAGGATTTAAAGAAGCCTCCTTTCTGTCCGGCCATCGCAGCCGTGCCATGCAAAGAAGGCCAGACTTATGAAAATCGCGTCAGTGAAAATGGTTGTAACGTTCCTTACTGTGTTGACATTAAAAACCAGCCTCCAACGGTACAGACTCCGGTTCCACTCCCAATCTATCCTCAATACGACAATTGTCGCATGGCGAAAGATCAGGCCCGTGGCTACAAGTATGAAATTAAACAATTGGATCAATCCCTAAAATATTTCCCAAAAGACATAACAATTCCGGCAGACTTAAGTTCATTACTCAAATCAGCCCAGGCAGCCTACGATGCGATTGATAAGCTCTTCCCATTGGGAACAAAAGTTATTTGTACCGATGATTTCTATCAATCCGTGCAAGCCCAAGTCACCGCCTTAAACACTCTCATGAACGGCTTGAGAGAAAAAGCCGGCAACGTACAGGCCTATATGCAATGTTCCAAGTTCCAAAAAGATATTGATCAACGCGTAAAGATGCTCGAACAGGATGCCAAGAGAATGAACAAAACAAAAGTTTCCATTGATGACGAATTGGCCGCCATGAAAGCTTTAAGCGCCAAAGTTCCGGAAGTTTGCAAGGCTGCCGATCAGTTCACGATGCAAGACCTGAATTACGAACGTCAGGACATTGAAGACAGAATCAGTGAGAAATTTAATCAAAGCGCCACTACCGCCCGCGACTCCTTCGTCGACGACACGGTTGATAACATCCTCTTTGGAATAGGCGATGCCCGTCAACAAATTAAAGACAAAAATTTAAGCGACAAGGAAGAATGTCAAAAAGTTGAAAATTTATTCACTCAGGTTGAATCTCTGGCAGGCAGTGCGAAAACCGCTTATGACAGCGGAAATACCGAAGATGCCGGCGCCACCCTGGACAAGATTTTCCGCTTCAAGGAACCGGTTACCATAGCTGCCTCTCAATGTGGAATCAAATTGGACATGAACGAAGGACAGGTAAGTACCGATGTTTATTCCAACGTAAACAGTGTTAGCGATGAAGCTATCAAATCCATCGTAGACAAAGCCGTGGAAAAATTCAGCAAAGAAATAACCGATCGTTTCACTGCCGTTCTTGATGAAAAGATTAAACAATTCACCGCTCGTGTAGCCCAAATTCAGGTAAGCGAACAAACCCAGAATCAGATTCAAACCAGCGTAAACGCTCTACAGGCCGTACCAAAAGATGTTCGTACCGCCACCGAAGAAGCTAAGAATTCTACAATAGACACCTTGGCTTCCATCGATCAAGGCAAAGCCAAAATCAAAGCCGATCTCTACGCTCGTGTTCGCGCTTCTTTGGAACACGCCGCCACTTTGAATCTCTTCGGTGCCGCTGCCGACGCGATAAAGGCTCAAACTGCAGCCCTGAAGCTTCATGCCGATAATGGTGACGTTACCATTGAAGACGTTACGGCTTTGGAACAAACTCTCGCCGCTGCCGAAAAACAGAATTCGGAAGAATGTTATAAGACCGGAGGTTGCCGCTTCCATGACACTGATCCTTCATCTTGGTACTATGGTTACTTACAAAACTCTACCACCTTCAAAGGGGATAGCGATGGCAACGGTAATTTTACAGGCAATGTCGGTCCGGGTCGGCAGACTTTAAGAGCTGAAGCCCTTATGGCCATCGAACGTGCCGCCGGCATTCCGGGTATTGAAGGAACCTGCGAGCTGACCGCAACCGGAGTTAAAGGTGTTCCAAGTTGGGCAAATTGCGCCGTGAATTCCGCGGTCGATCATCGTCTCGTATTTAACGGATCATTGAGCGAACCCGCCAGCCGTGATGAAGTGGCTTCCTGGATGGTAGCCTTCGAAAAAGATCATTTACCGGTAAGGGGAGCCGCCAATTTCACCAACGGATTCAGGGATATTGGCTCTTGCCGCGATGCGGGTGCCGTAAGCTACATCGTAGCCAACAAGATTATGAACGGATACGGTGGAGACAGAGCGGGAACCTGGGGTTGCGGACAGCCATTGCTTCGTGCTGAATTAGCCGCTATCTTAAGCCGTTTGACCGACCTGTTATCACTGACAAGATCTGCTGTCATCGACTAGATTCATTCAAGACAACGTTACAAAAAGCCCTCCGGAAAACGGGGGGCTTTTAAATACTACGTAGTTTCACGAATCTCAAGTGCACCCCTGGAAAGAAAAGGGATGTAGAATAGGTATGCATAAATATCTAACCCTACACCCCATGAAACTATATCATCCAACGAAAGGATTGAAAGGAATTCGTACAGTTTTGAATCAATTTAATGAAGAACTACTAAGGCCTTGGCAAAGAGATGTGCTGCGGGAAAGACTGCTTATTTTACGCTGGTACGATCTGAACGAAAGGAATCAGAAGAGGACAGCGAGGGAATTTGAAACATCCAGGAGTCATATTCAAAAGCTGATCATGATCAGGAAAACAGAAGGACTTGGAGGGCTGATACCCAAGAAGACAGGGCCAATGAACAAAAGAGGATTCAAACTCGTACACTCAGA
>JACRIB010000066.1 GCA_016235895.1 Candidatus Peregrinibacteria bacterium
AACAGATTGGCTAATTGAATACAATATCCAAAGGCCACATGAAACTCTGGAAATGAGACCGCCAATTGCTGTATATTTTAACTTGTTCTACAAAACCCGCTTCGACCAGGGGGTGCACTTGAAACTATGGAACCGAACATCTTTTTGACATTTTCACTCCCTGGGACTACACTCTAAACACAGGGAATTTCAGGGCTTCTTTTGACATTTAACAATCAAGATCATGACTATTTTTACTGCACTAATGATTTTGATAATGATCGGTTCCACAACCGTGTGCTTGCTCACGGCCTGGAGGGTTTTCCATTACAACAGCAAATATCATCTGCCGGAATCCCAATACACCAGATTGTTTGGAATTTTAAATAAAGAACATTTTATGTTTTTTTATATCATTTTCGTAGTTTTGAATATTTTTGCCGGCGTCTGGTTTATTCTCACCATTTAATTTTCACAACATGGGAGAACACAAAGATCTATACTTCAAAGGACAACAAGCCAACGAACAGATGATCTGTTTCTTCAGGCACCATTGGATCTCTTTGATCAGAGAAATGGTCTACTTTCTTGTCTTTTTAACCATCATAGCAATCATTTTGTTCAAAATTGGTGACATTAAGAATATTATTCACAACAGCCGGGAATTAAGATTTTTATTTGTCATCGGTTTTTTTGTGGGCACGGTTTATTTTCACCGCTTTTTCACGAGATTATTGAGTCATTTTCTTAACGTAGTCATAATTACGGATCGCAGAATTGTCGATCATCAGATGACTCTGTTCTTCAAAGACACAATGGATGCCATCGACATGGCTCAAATTCAGAATATCGAAAGAATCGGCGAAGGTCTTCTGCCAAATCTGCTTAAGTACGGAGACATTAAAATTTACTTGAGTTCTTCAGCGGCGTACCGCACTCTTAATTGCGTTCCCAACGACAAATTTCACTTTCGCTGTATCACCAGACAAAAGGAAGCCTTGCAACAACAAATACACGGACGTCAACACGCGGGCGTGGTATCTCACACTCCCGATCAGCAAGAATCCACTTTTACTACCACTCCAAGAGGCTAAAATTTTACCATTGCTTTTTAGACAAATCCCGCTATCCTGACTGGAGAATTTTTTAACCAATCCAAAACATGGACAAGAATCTATTTGTAGCAATAACCATCGCCATCGGCGGAGCCATGCCGGCTTTAGCTATCGGCTTATTGGCCGGAAAAGCTATGGAAGCCATGGGTCGCAATCCTGAAGCCTCAAAGGCTATCCAAAGCGCCATGATCCTTGCTACCGCTTTCTGTGAGGCCATCGCTATTTACGCTTTGGTAGTCGCTTTGATCATTAAATTTGTTTAACAGGCAACGCCGATTTTTTATATTTGTTATGCCACGAGCGAGCGTAGGCGAGTGAGCGGGAAAACAAATAATGAAAAATCAAGTTGCCAAATTTCTAATAATATTCCATGGAAATAATTTCAACGCTAGGTATTGACGCTAAACTCATCCTTGCCCAGATCGTCAACTTTCTCATCCTTTTCTTTGTGTTGAAAAAGCTCGTCTACAAGCCGATTTTGAGTCTTTTGGAAAAAAGGAGAACAATGGTAGAGAAAAGTGTTCACGATTCTCAAAAAATCGAAGAACGCTTGACCGCCCTGGAAGAAGAAAAGAAAAAGGTTCTTTCCGATGCTTCCAATAATGCCATGGCCGTGATCGAAAAAGCCAAAAAAGAAGCCGAGGAAGAGCGTCAAAAAGCTCTGGCTACAGCCAAAAAAGAAATTTCCGGCTTGGCCGAACGCTACCGTGCCCAGCTCAAATCTGAAAAGGATCAAATGTTTGACGAACTCAAAGCAGAGGTCGCCAATCTCGTTGTCGCAAGTTGCGAAAAAGTTTTGCGCAAAGAATTCGACAAGGAGGATCAGAAACGTCTTGAGACAGCCATCAAACACGAAATAAATTCCGCAAAATAATTAATTGATGAAAGTTTCCCTGCAAAAATACGCCAAAGCACTTTGCGAAAGTCTCGCGAAAGAGAATGACAGCAAGGTCGCAAGCCAAAAAATTCAGAATTTACTGAAACTTTTGACCAAGCGTAAACAAAGCAAATTGATTAAACAATTGCCGGCTGCTTTCAAAAATATTTGGCTGAAAATGCACAATAAAATGGAAGTCACCGTTATTTTAGCGGAAAATCCGTCAAAAGAAGAGATCAAAGATATTGAAAAACTACTCAGCTCCGCCTTCAACAAAGAAGTGCTCATTTCCACCCGCATAAATCCCGAAGTAATAGGCGGCATAAAACTGGAATTCGACGATTCCATTATTGATAATACCGTCGCCGCCGGCCTTTCAAAACTCAAACAACATCTAACATGCGACAAGGTCGCATAGAGCGAAGCGAAACCTTAACCACTTAACTCCCCAAAAATGGAAACTAAAGACCAAATTCTGGATTCACTCAAACAGCAAATCGAAAACTTCACCACTTCCGCCAAAGTCGAAAAAATCGGCCACGTGATCGAAGTAGGTGATGGCATTGCGCGTATTTCCGGTCTTTCCAATGTGGCTTCCCAGGAAATGGTGGAGTTTAGCAATGGGGGAGTGGGCGTGGCTTTGAATCTTGAGGAGGACACCGTTGGTGTTATCATTCTAGGCAGCGACAAGGGAATTAAGGAAGGCGACGAAGTTCGCACTACCGGCAAAATTCTTTCTCTGCCTGTTGGCGAGGCGCTCATCGGACGTGTCGTGGATCCGCTCGGTCGCGCGCAGGACGGCAAGGGTCCGATCAAAAGCGACAAGGTGTATCCCATTGAAAAAATCGCTCCGCGCGTAATTAAAAGAAAAGGAGTAAATCAACCGGTACAAACCGGTATCAAAGCCATCGATTCCATGATCCCGGTGGGTCGTGGTCAACGTGAGCTCATTATCGGCGATCGTCAGACCGGCAAGACCGCTATCGCCATTGACACCATCATCAATCAAAAAGGCCAGGACATGATTTGTATCTATGTCGCGATTGGTCAGAAAGAATCTAAAATTGCTAAAATTGCCAGCATCCTCGAAGAAAAAGGCGCGATGGATTACACCATCATCGTGCGCACTTCCGCTTGCGATCCGGCTTCCTTGAGCTATTTGGCCCCATTTGCCGGTTGCGCCATGGGCGAATATTTCTTGGATCAGGGAAAAGATGTCCTCGTAATTTACGACGATCTTTCCAAACATGCCTGGGCTTATCGCGAAATTTCTTTGCTTTTGCGCCGTCCACCCGGACGTGAAGCTTATCCCGGAGATGTATTTTATCTCCACTCCCGTTTATTGGAACGCGCTTGTCGTTTGGATGAAAAATATGGTGGTGGTTCTCTGACCGCTTTGCCAATTATTGAAACTCAATCCGGCGACGTTTCCGCGTACATTCCTACGAATGTAATTTCCATCACTGACGGACAAATTTACCTTGAAACCGATCTTTTCTACAAAGGTGTTCGTCCGGCTCTAAACGTGGGTCTTTCCGTTTCACGCGTAGGTTCCGCCGCTCAAATCAAAGCGATGAAAAAGGTCGCAGGCAAGCTCAAACTCGAGCTCGCTCAATATCGTGAATTGGCGGTTTTCGCCCAATTCGGCTCCGACCTCGATGAAGCTACCAAGCGTCAGTTGAACAAAGGTGATCGTCTAAGTGAAATTTTGAAACAGAAACAATATAGTCCTGTGGCGGTTGAAAAACAGGTGGTGATTCTCTACGCCGGTATCAATGAATATCTCGACAAAGTTCCGGTCAACAAGGTGCATGAGTATGAGGAAAAACTCTACACTTACATCGAAGCCAAACACCCTGAAATTTTCAAAGACATCAAAGAAAAAAAAGAAATGACCGTCGAAATCGAGGCCAAATTGAAACATGCCTTGCAAACATTTAACACTGAAATTAAATTCTAGCGAGCGCACGGCGCGAGCGCGCAGCAAGCTTATAAAAAGAACCAATGTCCAACTCCGTCAAAGACATCAAGCGCAAAATTAAATCCATTCGCTCCACGCGTCAGATTACCAAAGCGATGGAACTGGTGGCGACTTCGAAAATGAAAAAAGCTGTCGAGGGTGCGGTAAATCTCCGTTCCTACGGTTATCTCGCCATGAATATTTTGCTCAAACTTTCCAAAAAACATCAGCATCTCCACGCCTATCTTCAGCCTCGTGAAATCAAGAATGTGCTCATCGTGCTTTTTACCACCGACAAAGGACTTTGCGGCGGCTTAAATACTAATCTGTTCAAAAAACTCAACCAAACCGTCAATAAAATAAAAGAAGAAAATCCTCAGGCCAAATTGCATTTTGTGGCTTCCGGCAAAAAAGGCGCCGAATACATTCACCGCACCGGTAAGGAACTCAAAATGGCTTTCCCGGCTTACTCCAATCACCCGAAATTTTCCGACATTTTCCCGTTAAGCAAAGTGGCCGTAAAGGGCTTCGCTAAGGGCGAATATGACAAGGTGGTTGTGATTTATCCCGACTTCGTTTCCACCATGTTGCAAAAGCCCGTGACCAAAACCTTGCTGCCATTTTCCCCGGATGTTTTTGCCGAAATGATGCAGGAGTTGGGCACTAAATTCACAAAAATAGCCAAACCGACGGAAAAAGACCTGGATTATAAACTCGAACCATCACCTGAATATATCGTCACCAACATTATTCCGCAGCTCGTTGAGGCGCAGCTTTTCCAAGCCGTCTTGGAAAGCGCCGCGTCCGAACACAGCGCCCGCATGATGGCCATGCAAAACGCCACCAAGGCCGCCAACGACCTGCTCGGCGATCTCGTTCTTTCTTATAATCAAGCCCGCCAGGCCGGTATCACCGCGGAAATTGCGGAGATTGCGGCCAGCAGAGCCGCAGCGCCAGCGTAGGCTCCAGCGAGCCTAAGTCATAATTCTAATAAACAACTTAACTAATAATCATATGCCAGGAAAAGTATCCAAAGTAATCGGAGCCGTTGTGGACTGCTCATTCGAAGGCGAAGCCCTTCCAAAAATATATGACGCCTTGAAAGTAAAAATAGGCGAAGAAACTCTGATTCTCGAAACTCAGCAGCATCTCGGCGGCAACGAAGTCCGCACTGTTGCCATGGGTACGACCGACGGTCTCACCAGAAATCAGGATGTGGAAAACACCGGCGCGCCAATTTCCGTACCGGTAGGCCCGGAGACTTTGGGCCGTATGTTCGACGTTCTCGGCAATCCGCTCGACGATCGTCCACATGTTAAATCCAAAAAATTATATCCGATTCACCGTCCCGCCCCAACTTTTGATCAACAATCCACCAAAACTGAAATTCTCGAGACCGGTATCAAGGTAATCGACCTCATTTGTCCCATTGTAAAAGGCGGTAAAGTAGGTCTCTTCGGCGGCGCGGGAGTAGGCAAGACGGTTATTATTCAAGAGTTGATTCGTAATATTGCACAGGAGCACGGCGGATTTTCCGTTTTCGCCGGAGTAGGTGAACGCAGCCGTGAAGGTAACGATCTTTATTACGAAATGAAGGATTCCGGCGTTTTGGAAAAAACCACTTTGGTTTTCGGTCAGATGAACGAACCACCCGGAGTTCGTGCCCGCGTGGCGCTTACCGGCATTACTATGGCGGAATATTTCCGTGAGGAAGAAGGTCGCGACGTGCTTTTGTTTGTTGATAACATTTTCCGCTTCACCCAGGCCGGTTCCGAAGTATCCGCTCTACTCGGTCGTATTCCATCCGCTGTAGGTTATCAGCCTACTTTGGCTACTGAAATGGGTGCTCTGCAAGAGCGTATCACTTCCACTAAAAAAGGCTCTGTGACGTCGATTCAGGCCGTTTACGTGCCAGCCGACGATCTTACCGATCCGGCCCCGGCCACGACTTTCGGACATTTGGATTCCACCGTCGTGCTTTCGCGTAATCTCGCCGAGCTCGGCATTTATCCTGCTGTGGATCCTCTCGACTCTACTTCTACAATTATGGATCCAAACATAGTTGGTGACGAACATTACAAAGTTGCTCGTGGCGTGCAAAAAATTCTGCAGCGTTATAAGGATTTGCAGGATATCATCGCCATTTTAGGTATGGAAGAATTATCCGAAGAGGACAAGATTACCGTCCGCCGCGCCCGTAAAATTCAAAAATTTCTTTCTCAACCATTCTTCGTTGCCGAGACTTTCACCGGTCATCCTGGTAAATACTGCAAACTGTCCGACACGATCAAAGGCTTCAGCCAGATCCTCGATGGCAAAATGGATGACGTGGATGAAGGCACATTCTACATGAAAGGAAGTATTGATGAGGTTAAGTAGAAAAGTTGACTCTTAAGAGTCAATCCCAACTAGAACACTCGGAAACAGTAATGTCAAACCTACACATGAAACAAATCCAATTCAAAATAGTCACTCCGGAAAAAGTCCTCTACGAGGGCATGGTTGAAGGCGTGTCTTTCCCCACACCGGACGGGGAAATCACCGTTTTGCCTCACCATATTCCGCTAATTTCCGCAGTAAAACCGGGTGAATTAAAAATTAAAAAAGATGGCAAAGAAGAATTTTTCTCGGTGACCTCCGGCGTAGTAGAAGTGGATGGCACGACTATCACTCTACTCACCGACGCCGCCGAACATGCCACCGCAGTCGACGAAAAACGCGCTGAAGAAGCCGTAAAACGTGCCCAAGCCATCATGTCCGAACAGCGCCACGACGAAGAGGGTTACGCCGAAGCTGTCGCCCAAATGGAACGCGCCCTCTCTCGTATCAAGATTGCTAAAAAGCATCGTCATGGCGGCAGCAAGCCTACTTTTAATGATGAATAATGAAAAAATCCAAACCACAAAAAC
>JACRIB010000067.1 GCA_016235895.1 Candidatus Peregrinibacteria bacterium
CCATTGATTTCCAGGCTTGAGAAGCCACCAAACCAGCCAAATCTCTTCTCAAGACGACAATTGGACGAACTCGCCTCATAGCGAAAAAACAACTCAGCAAAGCCACTATTCTGCTATTGGAAAAACAGGGGTCTTCTTAGCGATCATTAATTACAAACATCCTTGGAAACCCAGCGAGATCCTTTTCAATCCGCCATTTTTGTTCAAAAAAATTATTCAATAAATCGGCCATATCTTTTTGCTGCATGGAGCCAAATTCGCCCACAATCATATTGTAGCTAAGATTTTTATCTTTTATTTGTTGAAACATTTTTTTATACAACACCAAACCGTCAGCACCGGCAAACAAAGCCGCCTTCGGTTCGTGTTTGCGGACATTTTCATCAACATCCGAATTCGTCTCTATCCCAATATATGGCAAATTCGCCACAATTACGTGATAATTTTCACCTTCCTCGACAACATCCAACAAATCACTCTGCGCGAGCTGCACACGATCCTCCACACCGTGCTGATCCACATTCACGCGCGCAACTTCCAAAGCTTCCTCACTCAAATCCAAAGCCGTAACTTCCAAATCTTGAAAATTTGCCGCCAAAGAAATGGCGATATTTCCGCTTCCGGTTCCCACGTCTAAAATTCTAAATTTTTCAGAATCACTTCCTTCCAAATAATTCAAAACGGTTTCCACCAAAAGTTCGGTCTCCGGACGCGGCACCAAGACCCTGTTATCCACATAAAAATTGAGCCCATAAAATTCCTTTTCCTTTAGGATATATGCCACCGGTTGACCCTCTTTCACTTTTTTCAAATAGGCCCAAAAAAGCTCGATCAAGTCATCGCCAAACTCACTCTCCCCTCCTATCTCCTGATCGCTATGCGCAATCAAATATTCTTTATCCACTCCCAAAACATTCGCCAAAATCACCTCGCAATCAAGCAAAGAGTTTTCGTGCACTTCCAAAAATTCAAAACCTTGCTTTATTATGTGTTTAATTGTCATTATCTAATTCTAAAATTTGACATATTATATTTTTTAATTCTACCGGGTTCTGAGAACGCTGACAAACCTGTGAAATCTCCTAAGTTCACAAAAACAAAAAACAGACTCGACCGAATTCACACAAAAATCCAGCCGAATCTGTTTCCAAATTGCTAATAAAACTTACTCTTTTCACGCGCCGCCCTAAACTGATCACGCATAATGGCGCGCTTTCTGGCATGACGCTTGCTTTCGGGACGAGCATGATATCTCTTGGCACGTACTACCAAAAGTTTGCGGCTACCCTGAACTTTCTTATTGAAACGAGTAATAGCCCTCTCGTTTGATTCTTTATCACTTTTCCAAACTGTTACTTTCATGTGTTATTCACCTCCTCCAAAAAGTTAAAATGTAAAATGCCAAGGCATTATAAGATCATTCATAATAAAAGCAAACCAATTTGATCTTTATATATCCAAATTCTTCACCTTCTTGGCATAAGCCTGAATAAACTTTTTGCGTGGAACCACTTCCGAGCCCATCAAAGTATCGAAGACTTTATCGGCCTTTTCCGCATCTTCGATTGTTACCTTCAGCATGCTGCGATTTGCCGGGTCCATGGTAGTCTCCCAAAGCTGCTCGGGATTCATTTCTCCAAGACCTTTATAACGTTGGATGGAATATTTGGCATCCTTGCCCATCCCCTTCGTCACTTTGTTTTTCTCCTCATCGCTAAACACGTAATGCACCGCCTTACCCTGTGCAATTTTGTACAAAGGAGGTTGCGCGATATAAATAAATCCACCATCAATCAAAGCCTTGAAATAGCGATAGAATAGAGTCAAAAGCAATGTCCTGATATGCGCACCGTCCACGTCCGCATCGGTCATGATAATGATTTTGTGATAACGCAATCGTGCAATATCGAAGCTCTCACCAATACCCACACCCATCGCAATAATCAAGTTTTTAACTTCATTATTTCCCAGAATTTTATCCAGACGAGACTGTTCGACATTCAAAATCTTACCGCGCAAAGGCAAAATCGCCTGAGTGTGACGGTCGCGACCCTGTTTGGCACTACCTCCGGCGGAATCTCCCTCAACGATGTAAAGCTCGGATTCGGCCGGTTCACGACTGGAACAATCCGCCAATTTACCCGGCAAGGTCATGCCCTCGAGCGCACCCTTACGAATCACCGTGTCACGTGCGGCGCGAGCGGCCAGACGGGCGCGAGCGGCCAGCGTACATTTTCCCACGATACCACGCGCATCCTGAGGATGCTCTTCCATATATTCCGCAAAAGCATCACCAAATACGGTCTCCACCGCCGTTCTCATTTCTGCGTTACCCAGTTTACCTTTAGTCTGTCCCTCAAATTGAGGATTGGCTAATTTTACCGAAACAATCGCCGTAAGTCCCTCACGCACATCATCGGCAATCAAATTATCATCTTTCTCCTTCAAAAGCTCATTTTTACGCGCATAAGAATTAATCGTACGAGTCAAAGCGGTCTTGAAACCGGTAAGATGCATACCGCCATCAATGGTATTGATGTTATTGGCAAAGGTATAAATAATTTCCTGAAAAGAAGTGTTATATTGCAGAGCCACTTCAATCATGCCCTCCGGTACTTCCTTCTCAATGTAAACGACATCGCCGATATTTTCCTTGTTATTATTTAAATGCTGAACATAAGATTTCACACCACCTTCAAAATAGAAACGGTATTTGCCGTCATTCCTTTCATCCATAATTGAAATCGTCACACCTTTGGTCAAATAGGCCTGCTGGCGCATACGATTTATAATCGTCTCCATATTGAACTCCACAGTATCAAACATCGTTTTATCCGGATAAAAAGTTATTTTTGTACCACGTTTTTCCGTCTTACCAACAACTTTTACCTCATCTTGAGCTTCGCCAATTTTATACTCTTGTCTGTAAACCTTGCCATCACGATAAACCTCCGCAATCAACTTCGAAGAAAGCGCGTTAACAACAGAAGAACCGACACCATGCAAACCTCCGGAAACTTTGTAACCACCATCACCAAACTTACCACCGGCATGAAGCACGGTAAGCACCGTTTCCAGAGCGGATTTGCCGGTTTTTTTATGTTTATCAACCGGAATACCGCGTCCATTATCCTCCACCGCCACAGAACCGTCTTTGTTAATCCAAACATTAATTTCCGTACAAAATCCGGCCATCGCCTCATCAATCGCATTGTCCACAATTTCCCAAACCAGGTGATGCAAACCGGTCACATCCGTAGAACCGATGTACATTCCCGGTCTCTTCCGTACCGCCGCCAGTCCTTCCAACACTTGAATCTGATCCGCACCGTAACTTTGAGTAGGAGTTGTAACTGCATTTACCATAGTACATATTAAAAAGCGAAAGCACTCTAGCACAAGTCTTAAACTCACGCAAAGCCTTATTTATCTTTCAACTCCTCTGGTTGAAGCGGCATCGGTGGCCTCGGGCGTAGTGGCACTGGAGGTCTGTAAATTTTTCACACCTTTACCAATCTCACCTTCCGCCGCCATTAAATCGGCAAATTCTTTGAAAGAATACTTACCACTCAAAGTTTGCGGTTGACCTTTCAAGGTAAGGAAAACATTTGTGACCATTTCTCCACTCATCAAAACATCAAAGGTCACCAGCATATCGTTTTTTTCTTTGAAGACAACATTTTCCACTCGATAAACAGCATTCAGCTGATCGATGATTTTTACATTTTCCGCCGTAACCTTGAAGCCAAGTCCGGCAATGGTATTGGCAATATAATTGCGCGCGAAACGTTGAGCGGTGGTCTCAATGGTTTCTTTAGCGGTATCGTTTTGAGGCTGTTTGCTGCTTAAATCCGCAAATTTTTGCTGCAAAACAGTAAGCAAACCCTGGAGTTTCACCGCGTGATCGGAAATATTTTCTTTATAAACTTTCACATCTTTAACCGCATCATTTTCGCGATCATAATTCGCCTCCACCGGATAACCTCCAAGCACAAATTTTACCGGCACAAAACGCTGATCAGCAGCATTAATTTTACCAATTTCCACATTATTTACATCCTTATTTGCCTGCAAAGCCACCTTCACTTGGTTGGCAAGACCATCAATAGTTTGTACTATATTCTGAGTCGACGTTTTACCAAGAACATCCTCCTGCACATTGAAGAAACTGGCAATCGAAGTACGATCCCGCAGATAAATTTTGTAACGAGCCTCATTGGTATCACCACCATTGGCAGAGGTTTGATAATCGGGCGCGTTCAAATAACCCCAGAAATCATTCATGTCGGCCAATTGCGATTCAAAAAGTTTGATCACCGCCAGGCCGGAAGTATCCTTTGGCATCAGATCGGAAATTTCCCCAAAAAGACGTTTGTAAATTTCCTTGGCTTGATCCACGCTCAAAGCTCCGTCAAAGAAAAATCTCTTCAAACGTTTCATGAAATTTATTTTGTTATTCACGAAAGCTTGTTTCAATTCATCCTTCGATTGTCCATCAGCATACAAATCCAAAAGATCGTTCTCAAACATTGTCTTGATCGCGAAATAACCATCTTTGTAAAACAAGGGATATTTCATCAAAAGATTGTCGAAAAGCTGATTCTGATAAGCTAAATAGTCAACACTCTTGACTCGCGTTTTATCAAAATATTCATAATAATTATTCAAAGCTTCCTCGGCCAAAGCATCGGTATTACTCATACCTTTATAAACATCCTGCCAGAAGCTGCGCACAATCGCATAACGGTCTTTCCCGGCAAGAAATTTTTGATTCAAAAGCGCCTTCAAAAGTTTGTATTCTTCATCGCCAGGCCCGAAAATTTTCAAACGCTGAATGTAATTCTCGAATTTATCGGTAAATTCCCTGCCCTGCAAAACTTCCGGCGACAAAGTCAGCATATAATTATTAAAAGCCTGCATGCTCGCCTCGGCCTTATCTTTCAAATTTTGATCGGCATAATAAATAGCATCATCCAGATAATTAAAAAGATGCGTCAAATACATGCGCTGTTTTTTCTCCGGAACATAAGTCAAATTCTCTTCGGCCCAAAAAGCAAAATTGCTCATCCAGCCCTCTCTTACTTTGGTCCCGTTATAAAGCGCATCGGCATCAAATTGCTGACGAATAGTGGCAAAAGCTTTCTTGTCTTTATCGATATTATTTTTTGCCCAAGCGGAACTTTTTAAATCATCCGCCAGGGAAGCCAATTTAAATTCTTTCACCAATTTTGAATACAACAAAGGTCGAATTTCCTCCGTCACTTTTTCCATCGGCACCGCCAACTGATTTTCTCGCGACACCAATAAACGATTGATAAAAATAGGAGCGTAAGGGTCAATATATTCGGCTATTTTTGTATTGTCCGGCAAAAATCCCACATAAACATCACCGTCATAAACATTCAATTCGAGTTTTGACCCATCGAAACTCGCGTCAAAAACGGCCTGATCCGGTATCAAAACGACTTTTCCGACAATAAAATTGGTATTGGCGCTACTGTAAGTAAAATCACTCCAGACTTTGCCGGATTTGAGTTCAAAAACATAATTTTTATTTTTGATCGAATTGACATTCATCACGGAATTATCAGCAAAACGCATAATACCGTTATCCGGGATAAAATTATCATTTTTGTAGTCAAAAGCGGTGAAATTAGTCCGAGAAATCTCATTTTTATTTAAAAAAGTGCCCTCCAGGAAGAAAGTTCCTGCTACTACAGCCGCAGCAACTGCGGCAAAAACAATCGTTTTTAACCAATTTCCGGCCAGAAAAAAGTTTTTTTGAACCACTGTTTGTAAAGGTAAGACAACTTCAGTCATAGATTCAGTTAAATCCGTTAATTATACCATGAAATAGCCCAAACATCAACAGATTAGGAACGGAAAACCCGGGTCCATTTGCATTAAATTACAAAAGTAGTAACATTCACCTCCTGACAAAAAAATCACCTGAATTATCACCCATTTATGGCCAGCCCAACAGATAAAGATCCAGAAGTAGTCGCCCCCGGCTCACTCGAAGCCCGTACCGCAATGGAACTGGGTCGAAATCCTGAAGCAAGTCTACCGTCGACAGCACTTGACCCACGCAAAACAGCAGCTTATGAAGCCGAACGCGTCACAATGGAATTCGACGACGTTTATAGAGTCCTACCACCAAGCCGCCAAGCGATGATGCACTTGGGTTTTCATCAACCGCACGAAGATTTTGAAATGACTGAAACACTCGGAGGAAAACGCCTCGTAGCTGTCACAAGCTCGGGAAACAACACGGACGCTTTGACAACGGAAATTGTCGAAAGTGGTTTTGCACTACCTTTAGGGACAGCGGTTATATCCGGACCAGACAGCTCTTCGAGAACAAGATTTTTTATCGTGCCCTCAACGGAAAATCTTTACGCAACAGTAAAATTAAGTGAAGAAAAAGGGCTTCCGGCACAATTTAAAGTTTCCGGACACACTAAAGGTGTCATTAGAATAGGAACCCACGTGATTCCTCTGGATCCCCTTTTGCTAGCCAATACCGACCAGAGAGACGTTGATCAAACATTCTTGGAATTGAGTAATCCAGATCCGCAACAAACAAAAAAAATTTCTCCATCCGGTTTGCGAACAAGCCAAGTACCGAGCATAATCGGCAAACCAAATTTTCCATCACAAAGACTTCGCGACTTACAATTACAAGTGGCCCAAAAACCGGACGGCCTTGAAGACAATTTTGTTGAAGAATGCACTTTTCTTGTTCTGGACATCAACGCGTTTTTGAAAAACCCTCTCAATCGTTCTCCTCAAACGCAAAGAATTCTGGCAAAATTAGCCGGCCTGGCCGTCTCCCCCGATTTCTTCATTACTCTGGATCAAAAAGGACATTTACTCATTATAAATCGTTCTCAACGCAGCGGTTCAAAATTAGCATTAATGGCCAGCGAAATAAACCAAATAAAGGGAGTGGAAACAAACATTTTGCTCGGCAAAGGAACTTTCAGAAATCGAGATGGCAACGTAAGTATGGAAAATTATCCGGATTCCGGCAGCTTGGCGGTTTGGGAAAGAAGAGGAATTGCAAACCCGGGCGTATACTTGACCCCAGCAACCTTTGAAGCCTTGGGCGGGCGTGATTCCACGACGGTAAAACTTACAGCTCGCAAAATTACAAGGGACGGAAGTTTAATAATTTTAGAAAGCGTCCAAAGAGCAGCCAGACTACACATCAGTGGACCGGAAAAATTCATCGGCAACGAAACAGAGCTGGAACGCGCAAAAAAATCTCTACACCCGGTAGGCGGCGCAAAACTTGTGATCATAAACGGCGCAGCCGGTAGCGGAAAATCCCGTCTCGCCAATGAAGTGCTCAAAGATCATCCAAACGCGATAGTACATTCCGTCGATGCCTCGGGTGAAAATATCCCTGGCTCGGCCCTGGCGGATCTCGCAATTACCATTGCCAACAGTCTGAACACGCGACTCGACAACGATCAAAAATCACGTTTTGCCACTGAAATTAACAACTTAAAAAATTTCAACGAAAGATTGGAAGAAGAAAGAATTAAAGTTGCCACCAAAAGCCCAAACAGCCTGGTCCAATATTGCTTACTTGCGCTGAGTATTCTTGAAAAATGCGGAGGAAGCTTTGTGCTGACCATTGACGATATGCACCACATAGATCGCCACTCCGAAGCACATATCACCGGCCTGATCGAAAAATTTCTCACCGAATCCAAATCCAAAGTGCTGATCATGCGCCGCCCGGAAGAAATTTATCACTCCGTGGCGCAAAACAATCTGGCGGCAAACGTAAGATTAAAATGTCGCAAAGACAGTGACACCAATCCGGTTGAAACCATCGATCTTCATGATGAAGCCGGCAAACCAAAACTTAATCTCCAAGACCCTCAAATCGCCTATGATTACGCCTTTTATTCTTTGCCCGCAGATCTAAGAACCAACCCAACAATAAGCGAAGACAGGAAGTTAGGCACCTGGCCGCAAGAATTAGCCGGCAAATGCCGCACCCCCTTCGATTTTACCTCACTTATAAATAGTTTACTGGAAAACCCCGAAAAATCTTTTGTCGTTAGCCTAGACCAATTATCTCTGAAGTCAGCCACAATGAACAAAATTTTAGCTATTCCGAAAGAAGGCGATCTTTTGTCATACCATCAAAACCGCATGCGTCGACTTTCCGCACCAGCCAGAGGTATTTTACAATGCGTAGCTATCCTGGGATCAAAAGTTTCCTATCAAAATCTCATGGCTATCGCCCACGACATTCTCGGAATTGAAGGAGATGCCACCACGGTAATAAGCGAATTGGCCAAAGGCGGTTATATCGTCACCCACGAAGACGGAGGCTTCGCCATTCAACATGACAATTACAAAAACGTTGTCATGAGCACTTTGAATGAAAAGGAAAAACGCGAATTAATTTTAAAGATTTATGCCAAATTTGAAGCAGATCCGCAAATTCATAACGACAAAAAATTCGCTTTACTTGCGGAAATTTCAGACGAAATCAAAATCACCGATCAAAACAGAAATTTCTGGGCCCATTATCTGAGAAGATCCAATGAAGCCATGCATGACGCCGAAAAAGATCGCGCCCATGGTCGCGGCTACAGCGTGGCCATGACAATTTTGGGAAATCTGAAAGATTCTCACACTCCCCTCGGCAATGCCCTGAGTTCTCTTGAAAAAGGTGGAGATGCCGCAAAAGACATCCCCGGCGGAATTAAAAAAATGCTAACCGCTGCACTTTTTTCCATAGTTCAAAATGGCTTACCATTGGGACGCCTGGAAAAAGTAATACAAGCCATTGCAATTTTGGAAAAAATCGGCGCCGATGAAGTCCTAACTCAAGCTTACGTAATCGGCTTTCGCACCGCACAAATGCAAACAAAAATTCCAGAAATGCAAGCTTACTACAATAAAGCCTTAAAACGTCAAGATTTAAAACCAGGCGACAGTCTTAGCATGGAAATTCGCCTGGCGTTCAAACAAGAAGAGTTTAAAAAATTAAAAAATTTATTCATCGACAATAGTGAATACCTTGACGATTTAAGATCAAGCGATGTGAAAACTTACACCGATATCATGCGTTTGAAACAAAGAATCATGGTCGATTTCAAACGCAGACAATTGGAAAAAGAGGGCGTGGATGGAGATGTGGTATTTGAACCCGGCTGGTTGAAACCGGAAGAAACCGCAAATTTTTTATGCATTAAAAAAGAACTGGGACAACTCGACGCCGCACGCCAAAAAGATCCCGACTCCTTCGACCTTTTACAAGAACTTAACTTGCTCGATCAACTGGCGGAAGTTGAAGCTTTCCTGGGTAATTACGACATTGCCACACAATACTTTAGTGAAGTTTGTCGTATTGCGCGCCAAATGGAAATTCCGACCGAAGCCGCTCGCGTTTCAAAAACCGGAGGCGATATCGAAATCATGAAAGGAATAGCCTCTATAAAATATCCGACCGAAGGTGAACAAGGACAAGCAAAAGCAATTCCCGGCGACACAATTTTGCGCAAACACATCGTCAAAGGAATACAAACTTATACCGAAAATGGCATGAAGGCTGTGGAAGATCTTAGCGACGACAACATCTATCAACTCCTAATGCGCGCCCAAAGAATGCGCGGCATATCGATCCTTGTCGCATCTTACCAAAATGAAATTGACGCCGTAAAATCTGGCAAAGAAGCACCTGCGACACCGCAAGGAATCAAAGAGGCGCTCACCCCCTATCTCAAACACGCTATCGATGACTTCAATTATATCAATAATAATCCGCGCTGGAATACAATTTTTACCGGCCCAAGCAGAGAACTATATAGCTATTATGTCACATCCAGCATGGGTAATATTTTGGGCTGCATCAAAGACTTAGACCTGACCGCTGACCAACTGGATACCGAAATACCCGGCATTTTCGATGCAAGAACCTACCCCGCTTTCAATCCCGATTGTCTACAAGATGGTCTGGGATTCGGAAGAAAAGCAAAGGATCACCTTGGTGAAGCACTAACCAGAAAACTTCCGGGCCTTGAAAAACTAATCGATCAGTTTCCGACCGGCCCTGGTAGAGCGGTATAATTACCTACTGGTCCCGGCAAACTCTTGGTTGAAGAACCATATGCTTTTACCTGCTGTGGCGCAAACTGCTGCGTCGCGCGCGGAGCAAGATTGGTTCTCAAAACCGCAGATTCATATTGACCGGGACTAATAAATCTATAAAAGAAAATCAAGCCGACAATCAAGGCTCCGGTCAACATTCCCAACCAGAAAATAACCAAAGAATTACCATTCAAATTTCCCACCAGTGAATTTTTCATTTTTATTTTTGTTATATTTACATGTATTACTATAGCATATTTGCCTACAACAGTCAATCGATCTTGCCTAAGAAGACCCCTGTTTTTTTGGTAGGGACTTTGAATATGGATTGGAATAAAGCCGAAAAGGGTGTTTAAGTTTTGACGCTACATCAAAAAATTTAACACCCATTTTCAACATGTATAAATATATTCAAGATTCAATCA
>JACRIB010000068.1 GCA_016235895.1 Candidatus Peregrinibacteria bacterium
ATTTTATTTGTTGCTTTTGCGTATTTTTTTCTTATCAGACCTTTGAATATTATTTTGGAACAGATGGAATATCTGCTGGCCGGTAAGCCTTACAAAAAAATTTATACCGGAAGAATCGATGAAATTGGTGTTTTGGCCCATTTTTTTAATCAAGTTACCAAAAGTTTCAGCGAGGTTAGTACTGATATCAAAGATCGTGAACGCATGATGGACGAATTGGCTATAGCCGCCAGTCTGCAAAGAGATATTTTACCCTTGCTATCACCATCAATATCGGGTTTGCAGTTGGTGGCCAAAAATAAGCCCGCGAGTGAGGTAGGCGGTGATATTTTTAATTTTATAACCACCAATAATAAAACTTATTTTTACATTGGTGATGTAACGGGTCATGGTGTGGCGGCGGCTTTGATTATGACCATGGCTACTTCTTTGATCAGTGTTTTTGCCGATACTTGTGCTTCAGCCTATGAGATTCTGGTAGGCGTGAATCGTTATATTAAGCGGCATGTTAAACGGGCGATGTATTTGACTATGGTTATGCTTTGTTGGGATCATAAAACGGAAAAATTGTCATATGTCGGAGCCGGGCATGAACATATTTTGGTCTATCACGCCACTTCGGGGCAATGTGAAGCTATTTTGTCCGGTGGTATTGCTTTGGGAATGGTTCCGGATAATTCCAAATTGATTAAAGAGCAGTCCATTGAACTTGATGATGGTGATTTTGTGCTTTTGTATAGCGACGGAATCATTGAAGCTAGAAATGTTAATGAAGAAATGTTTGGTTTGGAGCGTTTGAAAGCTGCATTGATTGAATTTGCGCCGCAATATTCCGCCGAGGGGGTTAATTATCATATTGCAGCCCAAGTTTCAGGTTTTGCTCAGGGTCATGTACAGGAGGATGATATGTCCTTGATAGTTGTTAAAAGAGACAAGTCCTTGACTCAAGGGCTTGAAATGAAGGATCAATCAATTACATGGTCGGCATGAAAACTTCTGATTTTGACTATAAATTACCTCAATCATTGATTGCGCAGAATCCGGCTGTGCCTAGAGATAGTTGCAGACTCATGGTGTATAGAACTGCTACGGACGAGGTTTTACATTGTCATTTTTATGATTTGTTAAAATTTTTGACCAAAGATGATGTTTTGGTTATCAATAAATCCAAAGTGGTTCCGGCGAGAATTTTGTTTAATTTTAAAGGCGCGAAAAAAGAAATTTTTATTTTGAAAGAGATTTCGAATGGTGTTTATGAAGTTCTTTTAAAACCCGCTAAATTTTTCAAATTGGCGGTTTGGATTCAAATTGATGGTGATCTGGAATGTTTTGTGGAAAAAATATTTGAGGATGGCAGAAGGTTGATTAAATTCAGAATTTTGAAAGATATAGATTTGAGGAAAAAACTTTTAAGTCTTGGTACTACCCCATTACCGCCTTATATAAAAAATTCCAAGGCTGAATTGAGTGATTATCAAACCGTTTATGCCGATATGGATGGTAGTAAAGCCGCGCCAACGGCCGGTCTACATTTTACTAAAAGTTTGTTAAAAAAAATAAAAAGTAAGGGTGTGGAAATTGAAGAAGTACTTTTGCATGTTGGCTTGGGTACTTTTGCTCAGGTTGCGGCTGAAAATCCGGTAAATCATAAAATGCATTTTGAAGAATTTGAGCTGTCTGGAAAGACCGAGCACTGCTTGAATCATGCCGTAAATGAACATAAACGAATTATTGCCGTGGGTACGACTTCCGTGCGTGTTTTGGAATCGGTTTACAATTCTAAAGATGGTTTTCTTGCTGGAAAAGGCAATACTGATATTTTTATTTATCCGGGTTGTTATCATTGGAAAATCGTAGATGGTCTTATTACCAATTTTCATTTACCAAAGAGTACTTTGATGATGCTTGTGGCTTCTTTTTTGGAATCCAGGGGCATAAAAAAGCCGGTGAAAAAGATCCTGGAGCTATATAATTTGGCAATTCAAGAAAAATATAGATTTTTCAGTTTTGGAGATGCGATGTTGATTATTTAAGCCAGTGCGGGAGAATTTTTGCAGGTCTGATTCCGGGAATGCTTTTTACTATTTGTAAGTCATCTAAATCAAATTTACCGATGTAGAGATCTTTGATATTTCCTCCATTTTCCACAAAATTTTTCACTTTAAAATAGCCTTTGAAATAAATGTAGTCTTTGGTAAAAGCTCCTTTTTGGGCTGTGTTATAGAATCCCCTTTTTGCTTTAAGTACCGATCTGAATGCTTGATCTTCACCGATCCCAAGTTCCTTAAGAATCTCAAATACTTTTCTAAAGCCGTATTGCATTGATTCGTAGATTGCAATTATGTGACTTAGGGCTTTTTTGTTATGCACAAAAAGTAGATTTCTTTGTTTCTCCACGTTGTACATTGCCAGGCCTTCCTGAGTTATAAGATAATTTGCCAAACCTCGATTGAAAATCATATATGGCTGATGTTTGCCATTTTCTGCCGTAAGAATATGGGTTTCTATTTCGTGTATAACCAATTCTTCAATTCTATCTTTGCTGAAAATTGCCTTTGTTTTCACAAATAAGCTGTTGTTTTTACCGGCAATGCAATTGGAAACAAGATCGTTCTTTAGTCTAACCTTCCAGTTTAGCGAGTATTTCTTGAAGGCTTTTTCAAATTCTGCTTTGGAGTTTTCTCCCGTTACTGTTTGATTTTCTTTGAGATCTTCGATGGTGTTTTCGCGAATGTTTTTTTTGCAAAATTCATACTCTTCCGTGGTCGGCATTCCATATAATTCAATCGAATATTTACTAAAATCTTCTTCGTTGATCGATTCGAGCAGATTGATTTTTTTTAGAATTTCATTTTTTTTGGCTTCAAAAATTTTACCCAAAAGTGATTCATCGGTTTCTATTTTGCAAATCTCATCAAAAATTTCCAAA
Source organism: Candidatus Peregrinibacteria bacterium (assembly GCA_016235895.1). GTDB lineage: Bacteria > Patescibacteriota > Gracilibacteria > UBA1369 > LOWO2-01-FULL-3 > JACRIB01. The sequence goes on from JACRIB010000068.1 coordinate 2,930, forward strand.
GTATTAAATTTCATTTTGGGGTATTCAAACTTCGGATTATATTTATTGTCTTTGAAAAATTTTTCTTTTTCCGTTTCCAGATTTATTGGCCGCAGGTGGTAGAGTAATTTTATTTTGTTATCAAGGTTGATCAGTTTTTGATCAATTTTGTTAAAATTTATAGTGCTTTTGTTTTTGTTTTTTGCCATGTCGCTGCCTTCAGAATTGATTATTCTTGGCTGATGCTTGCTATCCGTGTCGTTATTTGTGTCGATCAAAAATTCTTTCAGATCTCTTGTTCCCAGAATCATTTTATAATCTTTGCTATCGATTCTTTCTATTTCCACGACGGTGTGAATCCTTTTGCCCTTGATTGTGAATTTTATTTTCAAGGTGGATTTTTCATCATCATAATCTTCGGCATTATCCAAAAGGCCGCTTTTTAAAGCGGTTTCCTCGTCAAGGATGCTAACTTTTCTGTTGGTATCTATTTTAGCGGTGACTTGCAAAGTATTTTGTTTTTGAATAATTTCAATTTTTTCTGTTGTTCCGATCACTTGTTTTCCCGATATCTGAGCAATACCTTTTTCCACAATATTACCAAACATATCCTTGGCAATTCTGACGCCTTTTGCGGGAGTATTTACCTTCACTCCTTCTATTCTTTCCAGCCTCTTTCGTAATGGAGCCAGGTTGGCTATTTGGACACCCAGTCCGGCTCTGGCATTGATTTCCAGTAGAATTGGCCCGGTGTTTTTATCTATGCAAATATCGGCTGCCATGTAACCTAAATTCGTGACCAATTGTACCGTGGAAGCAATGTTTAATATCTCATCCCAAAATGGAATTATTTTACCTCTGATGTTGGGCAGGCCGTCGGGAAGTTCTTCGATTATTCTGTTTTTGCAGGAAATGTAGGTTGTTTGACCTTTGGCTATGTCTATGCCTATTCCTACGGCACCCATGTGTAAATTTGCTTTGCCTTTTGATTCTTTTGTAGGTAAACGTAACATCGCCATGACTGGTATCAGATTGTGTACAACTATACGGATGTCCGGTAATCCCTCGTACGAATATTTGCCAACTCTTTCATCCGCGGTAATGTATTGCTCGAAAAAAGCGATGTCGCTTACATTGGAAATTGAAAAACGCCCATCAAGTATGTCGCGAATGTGATCCTTTATTTCTTCCCGGCTCAATTTATTGCCTCCGGCGGTGTAGTAATAGCCATCTTTTGTCTCTGTTACCGGAATAATGCCTTCACCACCAAATCCGGTATTCGGCTTTAGAGCAAATGAACTTGGCAGAGAATTGAAGTCGAATTTTTCCAATTCAGCGATGTTTTTTATTACGGCGTATAATTTGGGAACAGGTATATTGCGCGCCGCAAGAAATTGTTTGGTTTTAATTTTGTCGTCTGCGAGATTGATCGCTTTTTTGGGATTGTATGGTTTGATGTATAGCAAATTTCTGGCGTTGATACCTAGAATCCCTTTGTTTTTTAGAAATGAAAACATTTATTCTTCAATATGTCTTAAAATTTCTCTGAAACGTATGCGCTCCAGGACTCTCAAGCCGGTCCATTTGCCGAGCATGACGTCAATTATAATCAGGACAAAGATCAGTTCCGGATAAGTCAGCATCATTCTTTTTACAAATTCAAATTTGATTACCGTAAAACCCAGGTAAATTTCACCGCCGGCGATAAAGTATGCGATGATGGCGACTAATAAGGTTTCGAGCATCAAAACCATAGCTGACGAGAGGCCGCTTTCCGTTCTGGTGGTGATGAATTTTTCAACCAGTGTGCTCAAAATCAGCATTGGAAAAATGGCTATTGAAAGAAATTGAGCATTGAAGAGTCCCAGGTAATTGCCGGAGATTAAGATCAAAAAAATGACCAGGGTTACTATTGTCAGCACTACGGCCATTTTAGGGATAAACAACATTCTGGTTTTTTTGAAAATTGGTTTGGCGATGATTGCTACGATTATGGCGGCAGCTAGCGTTAATAGACCCACTTGGATACCGATGATTAAGAATGAGAGCGTAATAATTGTCGGTGTATAAATTCCAAAGGTGGTAATGCCCACCACTTGACGCATGATGGCTACTACCGTGGCGATTACCGGCAGAAGTAGGAGCAGGGCGATGGTGTTGTCCGGGATACCGCTGTTGACCAGAGCGTTTACAAAATAACTCATGAAGTTCCAGGGTAGCAATTTGCCGCTTTTGGCGTCGACGATTTCGTAAACATTTCCCCTTTCCTTGAGAGTGTTGATAAATTCTTCTTCGGATAAACTTTCGATCAAGGCATCGATGGCTCCTTCTTTGGTTATGACTATTATTTTTGGCTTGATAAGATTGAATTGTCTTTGGACTCTACTAATTTTTGCTTCAATGGAGTTATCCAACACAATTAGCGTTTTTTGACTGAAATCACTGGCGATTTTGCCACTGTTGTTCTGAATGAAACGAGAGATTGCGTTTAAGCCCGCGTTTTCTTTAGCCCAAATCACGATTTGCTTGCTTTTTTGAAGTTCGTCGCTGGCTTCGGTGATTTTTTTGGTTAAAATTTCTTCCGAAATGAATTCGGTGCTGCTGCCATAACTGTCTATCACTTTTAAGTAAACTCCTTTGTTTTCAGCGTAATTTTGAATGATCCCTATGCGATCTTTGTTTTCCGATTGGTCTGTGATAAGGATGATTAGTTTTCGGTAAGCAAAAACTTTCAAGGTCGATTCAGAAGTATTTTTGCCATCGCTTACCTTAAGATTTATGTCGTAATAGCCCGGATCTTTGTATGAATGAAGCACTTCGACGCCTTCGTTGCGGTTGCCATCGCCAAAATCCCAATCATAGCTTATTTTGTCGGAATTTTCTGGAATATATGATTGAGAGGCGTCAAAAATATTGCTTTTTTTGATCTCTACTGCGTTGGGAAGGTTTATTACGGCTTTGAGATAACTGGAATTCTGATTGTTTTCGGCATTAGCGATCCGGCTGCTAATGGTAATGCAAAATAGTAGTGCTAAAAGGCCTTTTGATAATTTTTTGATCATATTGTTGATTTTTTGTATTCTAGCAAATCAGTGGTGATTTTCAATCGGTTTTATTCTGACATTCTACAAAAATCTTTGCCTTGAATGTTGTTTTTGATCTGTAGATAGAGGAAAAATGGACTTCAGGGAAAATTCAAAAAAAGTGGAAAAAAGGTTAAGATGGAAGTGATAGAACTATCATCTAACCCTTTTTCCAATGAAAAAAGTATTCAATTTTCGCCAACAAATCAAGCACTTTTCACAAATGTTCGATCAAAGAACCTACAAAACTTTTCAGGCGGTGGTTGATAGTATAGCAAAATTGAAAAACTGGACACAGGCCGATTTGGCTTGTGTATCAGAGAAAACGCTAAGACAAATCCAGTATTTTTTCAGTGGAGCCAAGTGGTGTTTTCAAAAAATGAACGATTTTAGATTGAGTTTTGCGAGAAACAAA
>JACRIB010000070.1 GCA_016235895.1 Candidatus Peregrinibacteria bacterium
GTACCGGAACTTATTCATGCTATTGATTCATACATCAAATACAACAACGAAAATCCTAAACCATTTGTCTGGACAAAATCGGCAGATGAAATTATTCAAAAGGTCAATCGTTGCAAAGCTATTATGGAGACACTACACTAGAGTGCCGCTTCCTGATAGCATTTTTCGCAATATATTGGTTCGAGACGCTCCGGAGCGTAGGTGGTTTCAAGTGGGAGCGAGCATTTTTGACAAGTGCGTGGATAAAGCGTGCGCTTGTTGCGCAGTTTGAGGCGATCCTTATGGCGACAATCGTGGCATTTTAGAGGGATTGGCAGGCTTTGAAGACGGTAAAATTTCAGTTCTTCGGGAATAATTTTATAATTTTTGCCACAAGTGACGCAGGCGAGAATCTCGTTGAAAATCGTATCTGGCACTTGAGTAATGTCTTCCGGGATTTTGTATTTCTGTTTCAAATATTCTTTCGGATCGAGGTCTTTCCACTTGTAACCCTTGGCAATGGCTTCGGCTTTGCTAAGCGGAAAATGTTCCATGGCGACGGTTTCGTTGTAGGCGAATGGTGAAATTTTCGATGGGAAAAATTCACCAAATTCGCCGGTTTTTTGCATATGCTCTACAATTTTGGCACGAAGAGCTTTGTAGTCGGCTTCGGAATATTGTTTATTAAGAATGCAATATTGCTTGTGTTTGAGGCCGACGCAACCGAAGAGATCGCGACAATTATTCACACAAAGTGTCGAGTAAAAAATATCATTGCAACCTTCCCAAATTTGATCGGAAAAACAAACATTCCTGAGGTTAATTTCTATACAGTGATTGTCACAACAAAATTCCGTCATTCCTGAATTTCCAAAACACGTTATGTCGTAACATTTCTTCATATAACGGCAGTTGTAGAGATATTTACAATCCTGGCAAGTGTTGCTATCAAAGCAATTTGAGCAATTTTGAGTGTTGAAAAGATAATTGCCGGTGGAATTTTCATTTTGATTCCCTTGCAAATATTTGTGGGGATATTTTTGACTGAAATCTAGAAAGTTTTCGCGAGCTTTTTGTAGATAATGATAGCTCCCCAGGTCCATGGCTTTGAGTTTTTCGGCATACTGATCCTTGCCGAGTTTTTCGTTCAAAAAATAGTATTCTTTGTTGCGCAAATTTGTGCAGCCAAAACAATTACGACAGCCGATCGAATTTTTTAGAAACCAAGAATCTGAACTGTTTTTGCAGCCCTGACTGTGTTTAAGGTTATAACAATTTTCACAGTCGATACTTTCGTAGCAAAGTTCACATTTTACGCACATTAACAGATCTATGCAGACTTTGGAGTCGAAAATATTATTTGAGTAATAACAATTTTCATTAAAATCGGCTTCGAAAATAAGATAGCAATTTTTAGAACAACCAACTTGATTTACGAAGTCGCAGTTTTGTAACTGAAAAACGCAGCGGGATAATTGAGGCACTTTTTGATTCAGCTCATTAAATTGCTCAAAAAACGGTCTATTGAAATCAAAATCGCGACCATAATCCATGGGATTCCATTTGTCGGAATACCAATATTCGTTGTCATAAACGGTGAAAGGCTTATCCGGTGAAAAAACGGAAACAATATCCTTGCCGGTAGCGTCACATTTACGTTTATAGAGCGTGCGCTCGTTGCGCCAAGTGAGGCGGCGTTGTTGGCGGCAGGCGGGACAGAGGGTGGGAGCGGGAATTTTCAGGGTTTGATAAAATTCATTATCCGCGTCGGTAATTTCGAAGTTCTGCTTACATTGCTTGCAGTGATTCATTATCCTATGTTTACGTTTTCTTGATTATAAGGAAAAAAATGTTTACTTCAAACGATATTGCAGGGCTTCGGTGACATGTTCATGTTTGATTTGTGAACTTTGATCAAGATCGGCGATAGTGCGGGCGATTTTCAGAATCTTGAGGTAGGCGCGATTGGAAAGATGGCGCTCCTCACCGGCTTTGTTTAAGAATTTTTCAGTTTCTTTGTCAATTTCGCAATACATACGAATTTCATCGATGGTCATGTCGGAATTTTTGCCTATTTGCGGTGAATTTTCAAATCTCTCAATTTGAAAATTTTTGGCATTACTGATTGTTTGGCGGAGAATTTGCGTCTCGGAATTTTTCCCATTATTAAAAATATTTCTAAGGGGGATCAGGGGCACTTCCAGCATGATGTCGAAGCGATCCAGAATCGGTCCGGAAATTTTACGCTGATAATTTTTGATCTGATAATCGCGGCAAATACATTTTATTTTCGGGTCGTTTTTGTAGCCGCAGGGACAGGGATTCATTGTGGCCGCGAAAATAAAATTGGCCGGAAATTTTATGGAAAATTTGGCGCGATTGATGTTGATAAATTTGTCTTCCAGGGGTTGACGCAGGGCTTCCAAAATACTCGACGGAAATTCGGTGATTTCATCAAAAAATAATATGCCGTTGTGAGCGAGAGAAATTTCTCCCGGGCGCGGATTTATGCCACCGCCGCCGGTTACCGAAATTAGCGAGGCGGTGTGATGTACTTCGCGAAAAGGTCTTTTGACAATTAAGGGAATTTCTTCTTCCAGCATGCCGGCGATGGAAAAAATTTTGGTGGTTTCAAAAATTTCCTTATTGGACATTGCCGGAGTAAGTTCGGCAAAAGCCCGCGCCAGAATGGTTTTGCCCGTGCCGGGGGGGCCGACTAATAAAAAATTATGTCCACCGGCTGCGGCCACGCAAAGCGCTCTTTTTGCCGTCTGTAAGCCAACTATTTGGTCAAACAAAGGCGTGGATTGTTTGTTTTTTAGTCCCTGTTTAATCCTTTCGAGAGTATTCCCAAAATGAATTTTTAAAGACGCGGGATTTTGGGAAAACAAAATCAGTTCTTTTAAATGTTTTATGGGGTAAATTTCCAAGTCGGTGATGAGACCCGCTTCTTTGGCGTTTTGGGCCGGAAGGAAAAGCCTCGTGAAACCACGCTCCTTGGCGTGCTGGGCGATGGCCAGGGCACCTTGGATTTTTTTCACGCTACCATCGAGGGAAAGTTCACCTATGATAATGGAATTAATGAAATGTTTGGGGTCAACTTGCTCGCTGGCGATCAAAATGCTCAAAGCAATGGGTAGATCGAAAAGTGAGCCCTGCTTGCGGATTTCCGCCGGCGCGAGATTGACTGTTTTGCGCGTGGGAGGAAAGTTCGCGCCGCTATTTTTTATGCCGCTGCGGACTCTTTCTCTGGATTCCTGGACGGAGGTATCACCAAGCCCCACAATTGAAAACGAGGGTAGACCATTGGAAATATCCGCTTCCACCTCGATAATTTGGCAGGCCAAACCTGTCAAACAACATGAAAAAATCTTTTTTGCCATATACTTTTTGGTTAAATTAAAAAAAGTATGACAGGCAAACTTAAAATTTTCTTAAAATTTTTCTAAAATAATTCTAAAATTTTCTTAAAATAATTCTAAAATTCCGCTTACCACTTTTGAAATAAACAGTGTCGCCATTGGCGGTAGCGATGAATTCATCCGGAAGACTCAGCACTGTGGGAAAATCACCGAATCTCTGGTAACTGCCGGTTAATGGCTTATAAAGGCCGAAAGTAAGACCGTTCGTGGATTTTTCGTCCAATAAGTTTATTTGTAAATCGTTGATTGAGGAATAACTTTGTTCTGTGATAAAAATAAGATCATCATTGTAGGCCCAGGAAGTTTGTTTGAGATTGGTGGCCAAAGTTAAGGAAGAAATTTTTTGAGTGGAAACATCCAATAGCCAAAGAAAGGGTGAATTTTTTTTGCTAAAAATCAAATATTTGCCATCGTCGGACCAGCTGCCGTTTTCCATGTCGGCGAGATCGGACGGATCAATGGAAGTGCGACTTTTGGCTTGCAGATCGACAATGTAAGCTGTACTTGCTTCGCTATCGATTATAAGCACGGTATTTTTGCCGCCGATTATATCGGCTTTAGTGGTAGGCTTGGGGAAATAGGCCAGGGTGGTAGAAATTTGATCTTTTCTGATCAGTTTTTGCATGCCACTTTTGCTATCCATGACCAATTCATATTCATTTTTCTTGTCCGGATCCGGAATGGTGTCGGTCTCGGTGACTTGTGGAATAATCTGAAATTGTATGGGCAGGGCGGTGGTTCTCCAGAGCTTGACGGTAGAGGAAGTAAGAATTGTCTGGTAGCCGCTTTTACTAATCAGCAGCTCATGATAGCCACTTTTGGTTTTTATGGAACAGGGAGATGCCGGACATTCTTCTTTGCCAAGACCAACTATTTCCACACTAAAAGGCGCGTCGCCGGTGATTTTCAAGGTGCCGCGATTAAGCACATTACCCCAAAAAAATAGCACAAGAGAGCCAATAATTGCTATCGCAAGAATTGAGCCGAAAAATATCATGCGCTTTTTTTCAATATCCATAGGAAATATTTTTGAAGTGTTTGAGGTCGATAAGCTGTAAACTTTTGTTTAATTTTACGGCAATCGCATCAATTCGCCAAATGCGCGGCAAATTTCCGGTTGAAGAATTTTTAAATTGTATGGCGGTTTTGATGATTTTACCGATTTTTTGAGGGGAAATGCTTTCCTGCGGAGCACCAAAAAGGTCGGAAGTTCTGGTCTTCACTTCAAGGAAAACGAGGTGCCGTGGCGTGGCAGGATCAATAGCGATGAGGTCAATTTCTCCGAAGCGGGTATGAAAATTTTTTCCAATTATTTGATAGCCCAGTGAAATTAAAAATTTTTCCGCGTGAGATTCACCAAGTTTGCCAATAAAGATAGTGTTCATGATACGAAAATTTGATTTTGTCTTTATCATGGCCTCCAAAGTTAAAATTTTCTTAAAATCCTGCCAAGAAGTACTTGCGGTTTTAATGGTTTTGTTGCGTTTTAGGTTTTCGGGGCGCCCCGAAAATCTGTTTTGAAATACTTGTAAAAAAACGCAAGTCTATTAAAAGCGTGGGTACAAGAGGAGAATGGCCTTATCAACATGATAAACCTTAAAATAACTGAAGATTTTCCCGTAAAAGTTGAAGATTTTTCTCATTTTGATTATTATGCCCACCCAACCGAAAATTTAAACGCCTTATCAAATGGCTAATCAAGGTAATCTGGTCCATCCGCACAGTGTGGAAGCCGAAAAATCGACCATCGGATCGATTCTGGTTGATAAAGATGCGATCGTGAAAATTTCGGACTTCTTGAAACCGGAAGATTTTTATCATGACGCGCATAGGCTGATTTATCAAGCAGCTTGCGATCTTTATGACAAACGTTCCCCTATCGATTTGGTGACTTTGACGAATATTTTGGAGGATAGAAATCAGTTAAAAATAGTTGGCGGGGCTTCGTATTTGGCTTTGTTGGCCAATGAAGTGCCTACGGCGACACACATTTTCCAGTACGCCACGATTGTAAAACAGAAAGCAATTTTGCGCCGATTGATTATTGCCGGCGATGCGATAAAGGGCTTCGGTTACATGGAAAATGAGGACGTTGAGAATCTCATCGATCAAGCCGAAAAGACGCTTTTCAATGTGTCGCAGACTTTTATGGCGGATCGTTTTGTGCATATTAAAGATATTTTGAACAAGACCTACGAAAAAATTTCCGATCTTCACGATCCGGATACCAAAGAAAAATACCGCGGCATTCCAACCGGTTTTGCCTCTTTGGATAATATTTTATCCGGTTTGCAGCCTTCGGATTTGGTGATTATTGCCGCCAGGCCGTCCATGGGAAAAACGGCTTTTGCTCTGAATATAGCCCAAAATGTAGCCAAAAAAGGTAAGGCGGTTGGCATTATTTCATTGGAAATGTCCAGGGAACAATTGGTGGAACGTATGTTCTGCAGTTTGTTGTCGGTGGATTCCTGGAAAATGCGCACCGGTAGATTGACCGATGAAGATTTTAGTAAAATTGGCAATATTATGGACGAACTGAATTCCATGAAAATTTTTATTGATGATTCTATCGGTAATTCCATCGCGGAACTGAAGGCCAAAGCGCGTAGATTAAAGATGGAAAGTGGCCTGGATGTGCTGATAATCGACTATTTGCAATTGATGAGTTCCGGCAGTATCGGGGGGAGTTTTCAGACAAACCGCGTGCAGGAAATTTCCGAAATTTCCAGATCTTTGAAAGCTCTGGCGCGCGATCTTTCCATCCCAATTATCGCCCTTTCACAGCTGTCACGCGCGGTGGAACTGCGTCCGAGCAAAATTCCGCAGTTGTCGGATTTACGTGAGTGTGTGGCCGGAGATACGAGAGTACTTCTGGCTGATGGCAGCATAAAGGAGGTAAAAAATCTGGAGGGACAAACTCCTGAAGTTATGTCGATGGATACAAAAGGAAAATTCGTTAAAACACTGGCTGATAAAATTTGGAAGGTTGGTAAAAAGCCGGTTTATATAGTAAAATTGGCTAGCGGACGATCGATTCGAGCGACCGAAAATCATCGTTTACTGGCGGATTTTGACTGGTGCGAAGTTGGCAAATTGAAGGCCGGAGACAGAATTGCTATTGCCCATAAAATTCCGGAACCAGAAAATCCGGTGATTTGGCCGGATTTGAGAGTGGCTCTTTTGGGTCAATTGATTGGTGATGGAAGTTATTTGAATCATCAACCCATGAGATATACAACGGCCTCCGAAGAAAACAGTTCAATAGTTAAAGAAGCCTGTGAGGCTGAGTTTGGATGTGAAGTAAAAAGATATAAGGGTCGAAGAACCTGGCATCAACTTTTGATTAGTGGTAATGGGAATCGCTGGAAACCGGCGGGTGTTAATAAATGGCTCAGAGATTTGGGTATTTTTGGGCAAAGGTCCCATCAAAAAAGATTACCGGAAGCTGTTTTCAGATTCAGCAATGGACAGGTGGCCTTGTTATTGAGGCATTTGTGGGCTACGGATGGGACGATATTCACCAGGCCTAAAGAAAAAAAAGGCTGCCATATAATCAGTTTTAGTACGAATAGTTTGATTTTAGCCAAGGATGTTACTTCTCTTCTTTTAAGGTTTGGTATTGTTGCAAGAACTAAAAAAGCGGAAAAAAGTGGTTATAAACCGGCAAATTTAGTAACAATTACCGGAGCCGTTGATCAAAGAAAATTTTTGAAATATATTGGAGCTTTTGGTCCTAAAAAAGAATCAGCCGCGAAGCTGGAAAAAGCTCTGGAAGGAGTAATAGCCAATACAAATGTTGATACTTTGCCAATGAAAATTTTTGAAAAAATAAAGCATTTAATGCAAGCAAGAGGCATTTCGCAGAGGCAGATGCCCTTATTAAGGGGAACGGAATATGGTGGCGTATCCCATTTTGGATTTGCACCTTCAAGAATAGTTGTCAAAGACTATGCTCAAATTCTGCAAAATAAAGAATTGGAGGATTATTGCAATAACGATTTATTTTGGGATAAAGTTGTCAATATTTCCTATGATGGTGTCGAAGAAATGTTTGATTTAAGCGTTCCGGCCACTTCTTGCTGGATCGCGGAAAGTATTGTATCTCATAATTCTGGAGCCATTGAACAGGACGCAGACGTGGTATTGATGATGTATCGTGAAGATTATTATGAAGAAGATACGGAACGAAAAGGCCTTACGGATATATTTATCCGCAAGCATCGTAATGGTCCGACCGGCCATTTCGAATTGATTTTCAAAAAAGAACAGATGAAATTCCTGGATGTTGAGAAGGCCAGAAAGTCCGAGGACTATGTCCTGAACGACGACTGATCAGGGTAATTTTTTCTCTATTTCCGAGCATTGTAACGGCGTGAGATTGTCACCGGTGTGGTCGTAGTTCATGAGATTTCCGGCCTGGTCGGCTCCTTCAGCATGGGAATCGGGGCTGCCAGGATCATCAACCTCTCCCTGGCTTAATTGGTGGGCCAATTCGTGTCCCAAAGTTCTGCCATCTCCATCAACACCGTTATCTATCACTACGGCGTTTGTGCCTCCATTCTGAGACAAGCCCATCAAGGTGGTGCCTCTTAAATGTACGCTTGGTACATAATAAATCGGTATACATTTGGGATCTGCCGGCGGGTGATTTGTTCTCATTCTGTCCACGTCATCGGCGTGCCCGTCTGCATTATTGCCGTCGCTTTCAATAATGCCGTTATGATTGGCGTCAAAGGCGTCCACTTCTGCGTAACTCAAATTGGTGACGGGTTTTTTAAGGGTTATATTCAGATAAAAATTACAATTACAACTTTGAGCGATTGCTTTGAAAATCGCATTTGTTTGGGCTACATCCGCTTCAATTTCCGCTTCGGTCGCGGATGGCGTTACGGCTACCATTGGAGCTCCGGCAGCAGCTCCGGCGCCCGGTGGTAACGGTAACACAAAAGCTTCCAGGCAAATATCTTTGGTTGGTTTTACCACGTGTGTTCCACCCCAAATTCCGTCACCAAATCCGGATATTTCACCGCTGGCGTCATTGGTAAAATGCGCGGAAGTGGATTTAGTTTGGCCCTCCGTATCTTTGAGAACGGCATCGGCAGCGTAAATCGGGCCACTTCCAACCGAAGTGACATCAAATAAGGCTGTTCCTATCGGTAATATTTCCGGGGTTTCGGAATTTAATCCGGTCTTGGGTTGCCATACATGAATGAAGTCTTTTTGGACGTCAAACAGAGGCATGATTACGTTATCCTTGTCGTCAAAATCGATCATATTATTAAATTTCAGACCTTTCAGATTATTTTTAATTTTAAAATCATAAGAGCCGATTTTGCCATATTTCTTGGGAAAATAAATGGAAATTGGCGCCTCGATTTTTCCATCAGCGAGAGCAATGCCCTTGGGCATATCAATTTGAATCGGGTAAAAATTGAAATCAATTTTATCGCCAACAATGGCATCCCTGTACCTGATTCTCAATTCAGCCATACCCCAATCGTCGGCTTCGACTTCGAAGTAAAAAATGTCGTTGTAATGACTGACATCGACTTTACCGAGTGAAATCATCGCGGTGAGATTATTATCCACGGGAGAATAGGGAATAGTGTTATCATATTTGTCTTTTGAAGCTACTTTTACGGCGGCTTTATTGGGCGTGTAAGATTGATAGGGCTCGATTTTATCAAATATCTGAATATGGTCAAAATGCCCGGGATTGACCCTGAAAGTCGCATCGTTTTTTGTTCCGCTGGCATCATCCATAACGGTCAAAATGTAGAGACCGGCCAGTTTTGGTTCAAAATTCGGACGATAAATACCATCACCGATTTCTTTAACGGTAATTTCTTTGGAATAATCGATGCCGGTGGTGGCCATCATTTTTAAATTACGATTTTTTATCGGATAGCCCTCGTTGTCCGTTAGAGAAAATTCCAAATTTGTCGCTTTATCACCGGCCGTGATTTCATCCGTTCCTTTGATTTCGATGTAGAGGTCTTTGCCGGCTTCCAGGTCTTTGGCCTGCTTGGGTTTTTCTTTTTCACTACATTGATGACTGATAATTTCTTTGGAAATAACGTCTTTGTAGCAGGTGGAACAAAGCTGCCCGTTTTCATCGGTTGTTTCCGTGCAGTAATTGTCTTCGCTAAGCCATGTGGGCTTTTCGGGTGGAGCGTAACACAAAATTCTTTCGTAGCCGATTGTTGGTGTTGTCGATAACGCGGTCATCGGATCAAACCAGCATTGAACATTGTATTGATCTCTTAAGTCTTTGGTGAATAATTGCAAATCGGTTTGGGCAATGCCGTTATAACAATACATTACGCCAAAGCCATCGAGGTCGTAGCCCGCCAGTTTGATATTTTCAATTTTGCCGCCGCTGATGAAATCCAGGATACTTTGGACATCGTCCTGGAAATCGCCTTTGTCCGAATAATAACAAAATTTGTTTTTGTAAAAATCCTCATCCAGCATTTTTACCTGGCCCGATTTGCCTGCAAAATAAGCGCTGTTATCAAACGCGCCGGTTTCTCCGAAAGGCCCTCCCGGACCAAAAATTCCGCCCGGACCCATGGGTCCGCCGTAAGGAACATCGGCGTTATAAAAAAGTTCGTCCACCAGTTTTTTCTGAAATTTATCAACGCCAAACTCTTTAATTTCGGTATTTCTGAAAATCATTTCGGCGATATCGCCTCTGGTCATTTGTGAGCTTATCGCGTTTTCGGTTGGCACTATTTCGCTGCTATTGGCGAAATTTAGGTAGGGCTTATACCATTCTTCTTCCTGATTCTTGCTGATTTTCCAGTCTTCCAGTTTTCCCAAAATTTTCAAAGCCTCCACTTCGGTAATAGTCTGTTCGGGCTTGAATTTGCCATCCGGATAACCGTTGATAACGCCTTCGTTTTTGGCCTGACAAATATAGGTTGCGTACCATTCGTTGTCGGCCACGTCGGGAAAACATTTTGCATATTTTTCATGAGTGGCTTTTTTCGTCCCTTCCATTAACAATTTCAAAAACTCGGCGCGGTTGATAGTGTTATCTGGTTTGTATTCTTTGGCCTTTTCACCCTTGTAGCCTTCAATAATATTCGTGTTGTACAAAAAATAAATCGCGTCAAAATTCTTGTGACTTTTGTCCACGTCGCTAAACATGATGTTATTGAACGAGCCTTTAGTCTTTTCTTTGGCGGCGGAAATATTCGTACCTAAAGACAGGAGACATGTAAAAATAAGTGCGCCTAAAATGAGCGGACGGGCTTTGAATCTCATGGAGTGATGGTTAATTTATCAGATTTGATTTTACAACTTTAATTTCAAGTCAACAAGTTTCCGATTGTTTCGGAGGTAATTAGATCCGTTATGGCCTTGGGATAATATTCCAGGAAAGTGGCAAAAGCTTTGGGGTTTTTATTGTTTGAATATTTGGCCTCAATGGCTTTTAAGGTCGAGCCATCTTCGATGATAAAATCAATTTCCGTTTGATTGGTTGTTCGCCAAAAATGATAGCGTTTAAGTTTGTAAATGTCTTGATTATAGAGTTCGATAAAAACCAGATTCTTAAATAAAGCGCCTTGGTCGCTCCGTAATTCCAGTGTTTGCCAATTCCCCAAGAGCAGGTTGCGAAGACCGAGATCCATAAAATAAATTTTTGGTGTCTTGCTGATTTCTTTTTTATAATTTTTAAAGAACGGATAGATGCGTTTGATAATAAAAGTTCCTTCGAGGATGTCCAAATAACTGATTATTTTTTGTGTAGAAATTCTAAGAGTTTTGGCTAGATGATGAACATTGAGCAAAGACCCAATTTGAGCCGCAAGTAATATCAACAACTTATTAAAAGCATCTATATTCTCAATTTTGGCAAAATCAGCGACATCTTTTTGAAGATAAGTCTGATAAATGTCGTTAAGCAGCAGTTTTTTTTCTTCAAAATTATTTTGTTTGGCAATTTCCGGATAGGAGCCGTAGAGCATCATGCTTTCAAGGATGGATTTTTTCGGAATGTTTGGTGAGAGCTTGAGCATTTCGTGCAAAGTCAATCTGGATATCTCCAATTGCCTTAATCTTCCAACTAAAAATTCTTTCAGCTTGGCCCGCAATTCCAGCTGAGATGATCCACTGACAATTATTTTGAGATTTAAATTAAGATCATGGATGGATTTCAGAAATAATCCCGGATTGTCCAATCTCTGTACTTCATCAATAAAAACATATTTTGTGGTGTTCTCAATTTGAAGATATTGCAAAAAAGTATTCGCTGAAGAGAAAAGGCCGCGCACCTCAAAATCATCAAGATTAAAATATAAAATATCCGTTGATTTGACTCTCTTCAAAAGGTGTTCTATGAGGAGGTAAAGTAACGATGTTTTTCCCACCTGACGACTGCCGACAAGAGCGAGAATTTTGTCGTTGTCCAAATTAATAATCAATTCCGAAAGAATATCCCTCTGAAATATTTTGAATTTGAGATCTTTGTTTTCCCACCAAGGATTTTGTTTCTTGAGGATAGTATCTATCATATTTAAACTAGTTTATTTACGCTTATGTCGTAATATTAACTAGTTTGTTTACGATTGTCAATGTTTTTTTGGTCATAATTCCTTGGCAAGTAACGCATGTAGCGACTTGCCCATTCTTCCATCATCTTTTATACTGGCGCACATGGAAGAACAAAATTTGAATGAGTATCATGTGCGGTTGCAGAAATTGAAGCTTTTGAGAGAGGCGGGCGTGAACCCGTACGCAGATAGATATGAGCGCACGCATACGGCTGTGGAGGCGCTTATGGAAGCGGAAAAAAGCACCTTGAGAGAGGTGACGGGTATTGTGGCCAGCTTGAATGTGAAAGGCGGTCAATTGAAGGGTGACAAGTTGATAAAACTTTGTGGTCGTCTGATGACTTTTCGTGAACATGGCAAACTGACTTTTGCCCATTTGCAGGATTTTAGCGGCAAAATTCAGATATGTTTCATGAAGGATTTTGTGGGCGATGAGCATTACAAATTTTTACGTAAAATTGATGTGGCGGATTTTATCGGCGTGGCGGGTGAGCTGTTTAAGACTCGACATGGCGAGATAACTTTGCTGGTTTATCACACTACTTTGCTTTCCAAAGCGCTGCGTCCCCTACCGGAAAAATGGCATGGCGTAACCAATCAGGAGACGATTTATCGACAGCGATATTTGGATACGACCATGAATCGAGCGTCTTTTGATCGTTTTCTTTTCCGTAGTAATTTAGTTAAAGCTTTACGTGAATTTTATTGGTCGGAAGGTTTTGTGGAACTGGAAACGCCGGTACTGGAAAATGTCTCTTCGGGCGCGGCTTCCAAACCATTTGTGACTCATCATCATGCTTTGGATATCGATGTTTATTTGCGAATTGCCGGTGGTGAATTATGGCAAAAAATGGCTTTGGTTGGGGGTTTCGAAAAGACTTTTGAAGTGGCTAGATGTTTCAGAAACGAGGGTATGGATCCGAGCCACTTGCAGGAATTTACGATGATAGAACACTACTGTGCGTTCTGGGATTACGAGGACAATATGAAGTTTACGGAGAGAATGTTTGAATTTGTTTTGAAAAAATTGCTGGGTACGACGAAAGTAAAAATCAAAGATCGTGATGGTCAGAACGTAGAAGTGGATTTCAAAACGCCGTGGCCGCGAGTGGAATTCACAAAAATGATTGAGCGGGATTGTGGCATAGAAGTGCTGAAATATGATGATGCAACGGCGGCCGATGGAGGTGCGAGTGGATTGCTTGCTGATATTAAAGCCAAAAAAATTATGATCGATGATGCGGGGAATTTGGGTTATGGAAATCTGGTGGATGCACTTTATAAAAAAATTTCGCGATCGAAATTAATTCAGCCAACTTTCGTAATAAATCATCCTTTGGCGACCAAACCTTTGGCCCGCAGAAGCGATAAAGATCCGCGATTGTGTGATACTTTTCAACTTTTGGTGAACACTTGGGAAGTGATAAATGCTTACAGCGAAATCGTCGATCCTACTGATCAGCGAGCGCGTTTTGAGAATCAGGCTTTGGCAAAGGCCGGCGGTGATGAAGAAGCAATGATGATGAATGAAGAATATTTATTGGCAATGGAACACGGCATGCCTTGCGCGTCCGGCTGGGGTATGGGCGTGGATCGTCTGGTGACACTTTTAACCGGTCAGGAAAATCTAAAAGATGCGGTGCTTTTTCCTTTACTAAAGCCGCTGGAAGAGCATTCTAAAAAAGAGAAAAAGCTGATGGAGAAGGCGAAAGATAAGGTGAAAAAAGCTAAGAAGTTTTAATTTTAAACTTATTCTATTTTTACTAATTTCAATGTTGTAAATGGATAGTGTTTTACGTTTTTAGTGACCAAAATGCATTCATTGAGAATAGCCGTAGCGGCAATTAGACAATCGTCGAGCCATAAAGTATGAGTCTTTGTTCTGAATTTCATTCTGCCTGCAAGTTTTGCGAGATTTTCCGTGACATTAAAATATGTAAGACCTTCCAATAATTGGCCGGTCTGTCCTTCTTCGTTTGTCCTCATTCCAGCAAAAATTTCAGCTACATTTATAGTGGAACAGCAAAATTCTTCTGCCTCCTCGGTTAATTTGCGTACTTGCTCGATAGTCTTCTTATTATTTCTAAGAATATCAATCAGCACATCAGTATCAAAAAGTAACTTTTTCATCTTTTGGATTCTCTTAATGAACGAATAAATTTGTCAGTGTCTCGATTGTAATCTTTAGAATTCCAAGAGCCAGCGCTCAAATCCAATGCTTGTAAAAAGCTGTTCTTCTTCAAAGCCTTATCTATGATCTCTTCAACAAATTGGCTTCTGGATCTTGCAGGTACGTGATTTTTCAGGTTCTTTAAAACCTTAACTGAAATGAAAAAATTTGCCTGGGCTTTTTCTTCCGATTGCCTGAATAAAGTTTTCATATATATACTTATTTCTATAGACTAATAATAGCAAGTAATATAGAAAAAGTCAACAAACTGATTTCAAAAACGCTGAAGTGCTCTTTACGGCAATCTTAAATTAAGAAATAAGGCTGTAGATTTTTAGCATGAGCAGATTATAGTCCTTAATCCTCGGATATAAGTTTTCAATGAATCTTTCGCCGTAGGCGTGAGTGGTTTCGTTGCGGTCATCTACCATTTTTAGGAGCTTCTCTGTTTCCTCAGGATTCAAAAGTCCATGTTTACTTTGATCCATATGACTTTGTTATTCAAGACGTTGTTCTTGAAAGAATCTTCGACGTTATTAAAATTGATAATGTCCACGAAAAAAGGAAAAGTGGAATTTTCGAAATAATCTTTAAGTTCATGGATTTCCTCATCTGTTACTTCGCCCATGACTCCGACATCAATATCACCGAATTTTTCCGAATTAGTACTTGAGCCAAAAATAAAAATTTGCCATTTTTCTTGTTTTCAAAAAAATCAAGAAAGCACTCTCGCAGAGAATTATAATATTTTTTTTGGTCAGTGATCATATGCTGTTCGGTTCCATAGTTTCAAGTGCACCCCCTGGTCGAAGCGGGTTTTGTAGAACAAGTTAAAATATACAGCAATTGGTGGTCTCATTTCCAGAGTTTCATGGGGTCTTTGTATGTTGTATTCAATTAGCCAATCTGTTA
>JACRIB010000069.1 GCA_016235895.1 Candidatus Peregrinibacteria bacterium
AAAATGTCCTTACTGCCTAAAACTTTCCCACCGATTCGTCGGTGGGTTTTTGGTATGCGGGGGTGATTTTATTGACTATATTGACGGAATGTTTTCGGTTTGTGTCTTAGGTGAGTGGTTCAATAGTTTGAAGCTGCCGATGAAAGCTTTTA
The DNA here is from genome assembly GCA_016235895.1 of Candidatus Peregrinibacteria bacterium. Classification (GTDB taxonomy): domain Bacteria; phylum Patescibacteriota; class Gracilibacteria; order UBA1369; family LOWO2-01-FULL-3; genus JACRIB01. The sequence goes on from JACRIB010000069.1 coordinate 153, forward strand.
TTTCTTTATTTGTCGGATATTTGTCGGCTTTGGTTATCACTATTTGATATAAGCGTGTTTTTATCAGATATGTTTGGGTGATGCCGTACATATTGTCCTTTCTGGTTTTGTAGTAGAGGCCTGGATAACCTTTGTAGCTGTTTTTTTTATCTTTACCGTCCATTGTTGTTCCAGGGGTGTTTAATTCCCCTTTTTGTTCCTGTGCCAAAATGGCGTAGGCCCCTTTTTTGCTTACCGGTTTCTCCAGAGGGTCGGAATAGGCTACGGCAAATGCGTTGTTTTCCGTTGCTTTGTAAACTGTTCCGTGGAGGGTGAAGGAGCCATTATCCGTTGGTATTTCTTGCGAACTTTCTTCGGGGGTGCCGGGGAATGTGATGCTGTAATTGCCTTCGGTGGAGCTGTATTTTACCGGTTTGGTAGCAAAGGCGGTTAGAGAATTTGTCAACAAAAGTACGGCTAAAATACTGATTTGGAGTGGGCGAAGGAATTTTTTCATTGGAATGTTTTTATGGGTTGGTAGCTTCGTTTTGTAGTTTACAGCATTTTTACGAATTCGTCGAAAAAATGGGTGGTGTCTGTCGGGCCTGGTGTGGCTTCGGGATGGAATTGGCAGGAAAAAAATGGGAGAGTTTTGTGGCGGATGCCTTCTACGGTGTGGTCGTTGGCGTTCTTGAGCCAGACTTTCCAGCCGGGTTTGAGGGTTTTGTCGTCGACGGCGAAGCCGTGATTTTGGCTGGTGATATAGCAGCGCTGCGTTTCCACGTCGATACAGGGTTGATTTTGGGCGCGGTGGCCGAATTTTAATTTGTAGGTTTTGGCGCCTGTGGCCAAGGCCATGATTTGACAACCGAGACAGATGCCGAAAATCGGTTTTCTCAGCGTCATAGCTTTGCGTACGATGGCGTGAAGTCCGGTGAGCATGGCAGGATCGCCCGGCCCATTGGACATAAAAATTCCGTCGAATTTTTCGCCGGCGGCGATGAAGTCGTAATTCCAGGGGACGCGCACGACCGTGATGTCGCGCTGGAGAAAATTGCGTAGAATATTATTTTTCATGCCGCAATCGATGCAGATGATGCGCTTTTTGCCCTTTTGGTAAGTGCGTGGTTTTTTGATGGAAACTTGGGCTACGAGATTGTCGAGGTCGGGATTGTAGAGATCGATGTCTTTTGTTTTTTTGGGAACAATTTTTCCGAGCATCGTTCCAGTCTCGCGAATTTTTTGCGTGAGGGCGCGCGTGTCGATGCCGGTGATGGCCGGAATATTGTTTTCTTTAAGCCATTCGCCTAGAGATTTTACGGCGTCCCAATGGCTATAATTTTCGGAATATTCGCTGACGATCAGACCCTTGATGTGAATTTTATTGCTCTCAAAACGTTTGGCGATTTGGTCGTTGTCTTTGGTGTCCGCGCCCACGCCGTAGTTGCCGATCAGCGGATAGGTCAGGACCATAATTTGGCCGGTGTAGGAAGGGTCGGAAAAGCTCTCCGGATAGCCCATCATGCCGGTATTGAAAACCACTTCGCCGGCCGACGCTATGTCGGCCCCGAAGCTTTCGCCGGTGAGGCGAGTGCCGTCTTTAAGGATTAGGGTGGCTTTCATCTGGAGTAATATATCAGCTTATTTTACTAAGTGAAAGAATTTTTGATTTGTATTTGGTTAGCTTTACAGATTTACTTTTTTATTTTAAAGTGTTTAAGACTAAAAAGAAAGTATGAAATTTCAAGGCCAACACATTTTGTCTACTCAGCAATTCGATAAGAAAAGTCTGCTTAGTTTGTTTGCTGAAGCCAAGAAAATGGAAAAGGTCGTGAAGAGTGGTCCCGACGTAAAGTCGGGATCTTCGAGTAGATTTGGGCGGGATTTGAAGGGGAAAATTATGGCCACTCTTTTTTATGAACCTTCGACACGTACGCGCTTTAGTTTCGAAACGGCGATGCTTAGGCTTGGTGGCGGAGTGGTTAGTAATGCCGACATGATGCAGACTTCGTCGATTAAAAAATTGGAGACTTTGGAGGATACGGGAAAAGTGGTTTCGCAGATAGTGGATGTGATTGTGATGAGGCATCCGGAGTCGGGAGCGGTGGCGCTTTTTGCGCAGCACAGCGATGTGCCGGTCATTAATGCGGGCGATGGTTCCAATGAGCATCCGACGCAGGCTTTGCTCGATCTTTATACGATTTGGAAAGAATTTGGGAAAATTGACGGACTGACAATCGGCATGATTGGTGATTTGAAAAATAGTCGTGTGCAACATTCCCAGATTGGTTTGCTTAAACATTTTAAAGTGAAATTTGTGTTGGTGTCGCCGCGGGGATTGGAGATGCCGAGCGCGATTTTGAAGGAGATGGGGGCTAGCGCAAAAGTGGTTTTGACGCCGGAAGACATGGTGGAAACAGCGGACGTGATCAGCGTGAGTCGCATTCAAAAAGAAAGATTTGTGAGCGAGCGGGAATACAAACAATTTGTCGGAAGTTTTGTGGTGGATGCGGCGTTGATGAAAAAAGCGAAAAAAAATGCCATTGTGATGCAGCCTTTGCCGCGAGTGGATGACATTGCTGTAGAAGTCGACAGCGATCCGCGCGCGCGCTATTTTGAGCAGGTTAGGAATGGCGTGGCGGTGAGGATGGCGCTATTGAAAATGGTCCTGAAATAATATGTCAAAAATTCTTTTAAAAAATGGGCAGGTCGGGTGCGCGCTTGGCGTGTATGACGCGGATGTGCTGATTGAAAACGGAAAAATTGTGAATACTTTTGATTGGGGCGGAAAACATGAAGCGGATGAGATAATTGACTGCAAAGGTAAACTGATTTTGCCCGGTTTGATTGATGTGCATGTGCATTTGCGTGAGCCTGGCCAGAAGTACAAAGAGGATTGGATCACGGGCACGAAGGCCGCGGTGGCCGGTGGCGTGACGACGGTTTGTGATATGCCGAATAATGTGCCGCCGATTTTTACCCTGGCGGATTTGGAGGCGAAAAGAAAATTGGTGGCGAAGAGGGCGTATTGCAATTATGGCTTGTACATGGGTTTTAATGGGCAGAATTTTGGTGAAATAAATAAAGCGAAAAATATTCCGGCGGTGAAAATTTATGTGGCAAATTCGACGGGAAATTTGGGTGTGAGTGAGGAAACGATTCGCGAACTTTTTAAAAAATCCAATAAGATGATTGTGGCGCACGCGGAAGATGATCACATGATTCAGCAAAATATTCAGGGATATTTGAGTGAATACGGCGCGACGATGGGCGAGGATGGCAAACTTGTAGTACCAAAAGATGCAAAAATTGATCCATCTTTGCATTCGAAAATCAGATCGGCGGAATGTGCGGCCAGCGCGGTGAAATTTTTGTGTGAACTTGCCCGTGAAAATCAGCGAAAACTGCATATTGCTCATGTTTCCAGCGACCAGGAATTGACGGTTTTGCTGGAATATCAGGATATTGGAGTGACTTGTGAAGTGGCACCGCATCATCTTTTGCTTTCAGAAGATGATTATGAAAAGTTTGGCAATTTGATAAAGGTGAATCCGCCGGTGCGCAGCAAGATGGATTTGTTTACCATGTGGAAGGCTTTGAAATTTGGCGAGGTGCAAATTATCGCGACCGATCACGCGCCGCACACTTTGTTGGAGAAGGAATTGGGTTACATGGAGGCTCCTTCGGGCATTCCCGAATTGGATACTTTATTACCGATTTTATTGAACGCGGTGAATGATGGAGGACTGGAGATCAAAGAAGTGGTCAAATTATGTTGCGAAGGTCCGGCGAAAATTTTTGGCATAAAGAATAAAGGCCAGGTGGAAGCCGGTTTTGACGCGGATCTGGTTGTAGTGGATATGGAAAAAGAGTTTACGGTAAAAAACGAAAAATTATTTACGAAATGCAAGTGGTCACCATATAACGGTAGCACTTTCAAGGGTTGTCCGGTGATGACTTTTGTGAATGGAGAATTGGTCTACAAAAATGGCAAGATTGTAGGGAAGAAGGTGGGGAGGGAAATCGGGTTTGGTGAAATGTGAAAATTTTGCTATTCTCTGACTAGAAATTAATCAGAATTTATGGCGAACCTTGAGGTGGATTTTTGTGGAGTGAAATTCAGGAATCCGACGGTGTTGGCTTCGGGAATTTTGGGGGTGACGGCGAGCAGTTTGCGCAATGTGGTGCGAAAAGGCGCGGGTGGCGTGACGACGAAATCGATTTGGTTGCACGAAAATATTGGTCATAAAAATCCGACAATGTTTGGAACGGAACATTATTTTCTCAATGCGGTGGGGCTTTCCGATGCGGGAATGGAGAAGGCGGCCAGCGAGACTTTTCCTGAATATAATAAGAGAAAACCGGCGCCGATAATTGCCAATATTGTGGCCGGAAGTATCGATGATTTCGGGAAATTAGCGGAGGAAATTAGTAAGTGTGAACCAGATATTATCGAGGTAAATATTGCTTGTCCGAACGTAGAAGATGCCCATGGTAAGCCATTTGCCTGCGTGGCCGGTGATGCGGCGCATGTGACGCGTGTGGTGCGGGCGCACACCAAAAAGCCGGTGATTATCAAGCTCACGCCGAACGTTTATAATATCGGTGAAATTGCTAAGGCATGCGCGGATGCGGGGGCGGACGGATTTTGCGCTATCAACACTTTGTATGGCATGGGCATCGATATTAACGTGCGTAGACCGGTTTTGACAAATAAATCAGGAGGGCTTTCCGGTCCGGGAATCAAGCCTTCGGCAGTGAAAGCGGTGTACGACGTTTACAAAGCGACGAAATTACCGATTGTTGGAACCGGTGGAATTATGACCGGCGAAGATGTGATTGAAATTATGATGGCGGGAGCGCGGCTTGTGGGTATGGGTACGATGGTTTATTATCGCGGCGCTGCGGGATTTGGCAAGGTGGTGAAGGAAATGGATGCGTGGTGTGAGCGGAATGGCGTGAAAAATGTGGAGGAGATTATTGGGGCGGCGCATTCTTGATTCTTTTTTTGAAATCTACCTCGATTAATTCTTCGGGTTTTTTTGTGCTGAGTTTTCCGTTTGTTCTATACTAAAATTCCTCATAGGTTATAGTAAGATGATTGATCATGCAATTACTCATATCAAAATCAATTTGTATATTTGAAAGTTTACAATCAATAAAACTGCAACTTGTAAAACTCACTCCAACCAAGGCGAGATTTTTAAACAAAACCTTCTCAAAAGCACAATTTCTAAAAGATCCACTTGCGAAATCCCCACCGCGTAATTCACAATTTACAAATCTCTTATTTACAAAATCCCTGTCCATCATCGCTTCACCATCCTCAAAAACAAATTTCCCGGATACCACCTCTACCGACTCAGATTCAGTCAATTCAATGAATAATTCTTGAGATGTTTTCATTTAAATTATTATTAAAATCTTTTACATTTTGAATTATAAAAAACAAAAGTAAATGAAAGCTGTTTGACAAATCTGGGGGGGTGTCATAATAACGCCGCTCGATTGTCAGACCGTGCCGGACAAAGGAGAAAACTATCATGGGATGGACAGATTGGCACGAAGGGACCCACCGGGAATTCCCCGGCTTCAAGGTCAAGATCAACACCGACAAGAATCCCTGGATCCACTACCTGG
>JACRIB010000071.1 GCA_016235895.1 Candidatus Peregrinibacteria bacterium
GACCGATTACAAAAACCAAATGACAAAAGTTGGCATCGATCTTAGTCGTCGTCCGGAAACACTATCCATCAAAGAATGGCTTAGCCTGGTAGACTAAAGCACCCCCTCCAAATCTTTTTTCATCTCAATCACGGCCGTCCTCGCCGCCTCCGTATAGGCATCGGCCATAAGCCCCTGTTTTTCATAAGCAAAAATAATGCCGCGACTGTTATTCACAATCGCACCCAAACCATCTTTGTTAAAACACGGCTTCACATCCGCCGCGCCACCTCCCTGCGCGCCATATCCCGGCACCAAAAAGATCGTCCGCGGCATAACTTCGCGCAATTTCTTGGCCTGTTCCGGATAGGTCGCCCCCACCACCGCGCCCACAAAGCTATAGCCATTTTCCCCAACTTCGTCAGCTCCCCAACTCTCGACCAAATGCCCCACAATTTCATACAAAGCCTTGCCGTCCTTCATCTCCAAATCTTGCAAATCGCCACTGCTTTTATTGGAAGTCTTTACCAGCACAAAAACCCCTTTGCCATATTTTCCCGCTTCTTCCACAAAAGGTTTTATTCCATCCCAACCAAGATAGGGATTTATAGTCAAACTATCCGCTTCAAAAACTGGCATCACCACCTCATCGTCGAAATCCTCAAAAATCGAAACCTCCCCCAAAAAAGCCTGCGCGTAAGCTTCCGCTGTCGAACCAATATCATTTCTCTTGGCATCGGCGATAGTCAGCAGACCCTTTTTCTTGGCATATTTCAAAGTTTCCACATAAGCACGCACGCCATCCGCTCCAAAAATTTCATAAAAAGCAATTTGTGGCTTCACTACGGGCACGAGATCATGCACCGCATCAATAATTCCTTTGTTAAACTCAATAACGGCCTCCGCCGCCGCCGCCATTGGAGAAAGATGCTCTCCATCTTTATTTCTAAGCATAAGAGCTTTTTGTTTAATACTCTCCGGAATTTTATCCAAACGCGGATCCAGCCCAACGCAAATCGGATTTCCCTTCTTCCTCACCGCCTCAATTAATTTGTCCGCAAAATTTTTCGTCATAGCGGCCCAATTATAGCAAAAACCGCTATTATAAAAAATAAAATCCTACGCCAACAAATTATTAAATCCCGCGATCGTAAAATGCTTATCGGTGGTAAGTGCATCCTTAATCTTTAAATCCTTCATTACCATAAAACTAACACAGTCCGTACAACTGAAATATTGATCATCAAAAGCCGCCACCCCTGAATCAACAAATATTTGTTTTTTCATAAAGGTTTTGAGCCATATAAAGCATCATCTATTTCTCCATTATTCGAGGCATTGAGACCTAAATGAAAAGTTCCGGCATACTTCAAAAAGGGCAACCTTTCCACCAAAGTCTTCTCTTTTTCTTTTTTACCAACTCCGGAATTTTCAAAATGCAGCCTAACATATCCGGCAAAAGTCATCTTCTTTTTCTTTGCCTCCAGCTTGATACTTTTATATAAATTCGCAGGCAAATAAAGTTGAACTCTCTAACCATATATTCATGTTAAATACTGTATACAGTATAGCAAAATACCGTATACGGCATCAACAACAAAATAAACCTATGTACTTTTAAGTTTATTTAATCTACCATATAAATCAATCATGCCGAAAGAAGACGCTATTTCTCTGTATTCCTCTTTAACATAAATAGCCATCACCTCTGTCATAAAATCCAAACCCTGATCATGCAATGCCCTGGCGGCACCCAATATTTTCCCGATTTCTCTTTCGCAGGGACTAATTCCAGCTTTAAAAAGACTTTCTATTACTTTACATAAATGATTGGGAGATCGCACCCTCCCTAGCCAAGAAAGAAAAAAAGGGAAGTTTGGTTGCAGCACACCATCACTTATTACACGGTCGGCAAATCCTTCAAACTCTTCAATTTCATGACACCCCTGTAGCCAAGGAATGGCAAGGAATCGACGAGTTTCCAAGCAAGAATTAACCGTCATCGCATCGTAAAGCACCTCAAAATGAAGCGGATTTTTGCAGCGAGCAAGCCAAATTTTGAAAAATTTTTCATCCGGCCTGGTCACAAGCTCTTCTTCAACATCAGCCACATATTTATCACCCATCATATAATTATAAACTTTTTGTGCCTGTTTAAAATTAACAGCAGCACTTAGTGCCATCCTCATTAAAGTGATATTCGGATAAATTCTGACCGTATACATGTAGCAATTGCGCATTTCCTCCAACATAGCTATGCACGAATCTACGCCTCTATTTTTAACACTGCTCATCCTGAAAAAATAATGCGTCAAAGCCCTAAATTGCATACGCAAGACATCAATTTGGTCTTCCAAACGCTCCGACAGCTGATTTTTTTCTCTCAACAAAGCCATCAAGGCATCTATCTCATCACAAGTCACCCTAAAATCCTCGCGAAAACCCAGCCCCGGAGCGGAAATATCAAGTTTTGAATCCGGCAATCCACTCCGCGCCATCAATTCGGCAGCCGCACTTCTGGTCCTCAACAATAAAACCGCCATCTTCATGTCCGGCCTAATTGGCAAAGGACAACGATTTAGCAAAGGCCCGGTGACAAAAGAATTTTTTAGCGACCTTGGCAATATTTCCGAACACTCACTCATAAATTATGATTAAACAAAAAAAGGCCCTACTTTAACATGACGAGGACCAAACGTCAAGAGACTACAAGATACCAAATTCTCTCCTGTAAGCCTTAATCTTCACCATCATCTCATCATCGATATAAACCTGGCCATTCACTTTACGGCCGTGCAAAGCCTCAATCACCTCGTCCAGATTTACGATTGAGAACACTTTTACACTAGCTGCTTCTATCTCCTCCAGCGCATTTTTGCCCTCATTATTCTTTTCCATTCTATTCATGGCAATTAAAACCCCAACCACCCGCGGATTTCCATTAGTTTTCAAAAGTTCCAAAGTCTCGCGAATCGCCGTACCCGCCGTAATCACATCGTCAATTAGCAAGACGCGCGTCTTTTCACTCAAGGGCGCGCCCACCAGCAATTTCCCCTCGCCATGATCCTTAATTTCCTTGCGATTAAAAGCAAAAGAAATTTCTTTTTTGAACTCGGAATGCAGCACGCTTGTTGTCACCACAGACAGCGGAATTCCCTTATAAGCCGGACCAAAAATCACCTCCGCCTGCACGCCGGAATCCAGAAAAGCCTGCGCGTAAGCTCGTCCCAATTCGGTAATCAATCCGCCGGTATAAAAACTGCCAACGTTCAAAAAATATGGTGCCTTGCGCCCACTTTTCAAAGTAAATTCGCCAAATTTCAGCGCCTGGGCTTTCACCAAAAGTTCGATAAAATCCTGTTTATATTTTTTCATGATTATTTTGCCAACGGCTTAAAAAAATAATGTTTTCTACCCTGCGCGTCACGATGATACTGACCCATTTCCGGCAATTTTTTCAAATATCCCCAACTCATCACCGGACCCTTCAAGCAACACAAATCGCCACTATCATCAATCGCGCATTGCCCGCAAACTCCGATGCCACATTTCATATATTTCTCCATCGACATATGAGCGTCTACGCCATGTTTTTCCGCTACCTGCCCGGCCGCTTTCATCATCACTTCCGGCCCGCAAGCAAAAACCTGATCTATTTTTTGCGCACTCGATGCTAAGGTCTCGCTAAGGCGTGATGTCGATTGGAGTAATCGACCTCCGTGACGCGCGGGGTGCGCGGCCATTATTTGATCCAAAAGCTGTGTCACATAGCCCTTAAATCCCGCCGAACCATCATCGGTGGAAATATGTAAATTAACCCCGAGACCCAAAACTTTTTCGCTATATAATAAAAGATCCTTATTCCTTGCCCCACTCAAAAACTCCACCTTACAACCGATTTTCACCGCTTCATGGGCCACGAAATACATCGGCGCCGCGCCATAACCCCCCGCCACCAAGGCAAGATGTTCACCAGCCCTAAATTTGTAATGAGTTCCCAAAGGCCCGCGCACTCCCACTTTATCCCCAACATGCAAAGTGTGCAATTTTTGTGAAAAATCACCCACGGCACATACCGTCACCCAAAATTCTTTTTCATCAGCAAAAGCAATCGACATCGGTTTTTCATCCACACCCGGAATCCACATCATCAAAAACTGCCCGGGCCTTCCACCCAAATTATGTTCAAAAACAAAAGTCCTCGTTGTGGCATTTTCCTGAATAATTTTAGCAATCGGCAGGATCTGAAATCGCGAATCAAATTTTTTTATATTCATAATTATGTTACACTCCGCAACCAAGAGTATTTTAAAAAGTAAAAAATTACAACAGATTATGGGAGATGAAGAAATACATCAATTTTAAGAATGCCCCAGTTTTTTCTGAGGTGATTTGATGAAGATGGCTTTTTAGAACCGAGGTGGCCACATTGCTGTGACCACCCCCTTCTCCCTTCCGTGGACTTTTGCGCCTCTGTTACAAGGGCATTATCCAAGAGGGTTGGGAGAGCTCGATCTCCATTTTGTGCCGGATGTTGATGGTTGAGGTCAGTTGTACCGGAGATTCAGTCCGGTGTTCTTGTTGATCGCTTCGATCAGCTTCCTCCTGTTGATGACGTCGACGCCACCCACCTTCACCGATGCGACGATGTAGGCGTCTTCGACGATGTCCCACTCCACCCCATCCCTCGCGGCCGAGTTCAGCCTTGCCTTGAGGTGGATGTGGTTACTGTCCGGCTTGGGTTCATCGAGTGGAGCCACCAGGTAGTGGATCCAGGGATTCTTGTCGGTGTTGATCTTGACCTTGAAGCCGGGGAATTCCCGGTGGGTCCCTTCGTGCCAATCTGTCCATCCCATGATAGTTTTCTCCTTTGTCCGGCACGGTCTGACAATCGAGCGGC
>JACRIB010000072.1 GCA_016235895.1 Candidatus Peregrinibacteria bacterium
AACGCTTCAGCGGAAAGTTTCAATGCAAAATTAAAAGGATTTCGATCGTTGTTAAGAGGAGTCGGAAATATTAATTTCTTCCTTTTTCGTGTTGAAAAATTATTCGCCTAAAATTTTCTCCATGAAAAAATCGTATGATCCGAAAAAATCGCTTGATCCCCGAACACACACTTGCAAAAAAACAGTAATATATGATATAATGCCAAAAGATAAAAAACAAAAAATGAACCTAAATTCCAGCCAAAATAAAGAAACAAAAATTTCAATTACTATGCCGACCAATGCTTATTTCATGTCCGGGATCAGAGATTTTACTTTGAACATGATAAAAAACACCACCAATTTCACCGAACAATGGGCTTTCAGATTTCAATCCGTAGTGGATGAATTATGTAATAATGCCATCGAATACGGCTCACAGCAAGGCAGCGAAATTGGCATTACCTTCATTTATGCCAAGGATGATTATCTTGAAATTACCATCGAAGATACCGGAACCGGAAAAAATAAAATTAAAGCGGAAGACCTGCAAAAATTATATAATTCCAGAAAAGAAGTAGGCTACGTTTTCAGTGGCATCAGAGGACGCGGATTGGTAAAAATAGTAGGTGAATGGAGCGACGAATTAAGTTTCAATGACAGACCGGAAGGAGGAATTTCGGTCAAGGTTCGCAAATATTTAAAAAATGTCAGACAGCCAAATAACGGCTCACCAATAAGCAATTCCGCTAACACATTAATTCTTAACACCTAAAAAATGACTGAAGCCAATATTACAATTGAAGATACGACAATAGCCAATTCGAATAAAATTGTGAAAACCATCCACGTCACGGGACAGCTGGACGAAAGTAATGTAGATGAAAAAATCAAAATCATTTATAAAATTTTCGAAACAAATCCAAAAGGCGTAAATCTAATCTTCGACCTCGAAGGTCTGGATTATATGAACAGCAAATCCATCGGTTACATGACCGATCTTTACGGCAAGGTAACCGAAGCAGGAGGAACTATTGCCATTGCCAAGCCAAAACCAAACATTACGGATATTTTGCAAGTTGTAGGTTTGACACAGTTGATCAAGACCTTTGATTCAAGTGAGGAAGCAAAAAAATACATCGCCGAAAATGGAGCAACAACTACAACAGCCGCTGTACCAGCGTCCACTGCACCTGCTTCCTCAACTGCTACCGCAACACCAACTCCTCCAACTGCTGTATAACTTCTTAAATACGAGATAATGAGCCAAAAATGTTTAATGACCCAAAAATCCTCCTAAGCCTCGCCATTTCCGCGGCCGCAATACCCGCGGCAATCTGGCTCTACCTCACGATCAAAAAAGGTCCCAGCAGCAAAAAAATTGCCTTGATGGTATTTGGCTTTGGCTGTACTACGGCACCACTGCTACTTGGACTCCAAATTATCTGGGAAGGAAAAACTGCATTGGTTCTAACACTAATTCCAATTCTTGTTTTGATAATAATTATTGCCGAGTCATATGTAAAAAAAATCATATCGGGCATACTGCTCACGGGAATAATCGTTATAAACTATTTTTCGGAACTACAAACAAACTCAATCGTCCAATGGATTTGGAGCGAAAAAGTTCCCGCCTTCGATCTTCAATCGGCAATTGACAAAAATGCTTCATCCTATCTCATCTCAACAGTATTATCCCTGCTTTTATTCGTTGTAATGGAAGAAAATATCAAATTGTACGTAATGAGAACCATAGACAGAAAAACTCTCTACATTTCCAAAATAAACGATGCCATAATTTACAGCGTAGCTGCGGCGATCGGTTTTTCTTTTGCTGAAAACATCTATTATTTTTATAGTTATTGGCCGGATATTTATAAACACTCGCCTGATTATATGAAAGAAATCATTATCATGATCATCTTTCGTACAATTTTTACCACGGCGGCCCACATGACCTATTCGGGAGTTTTTGGATATTACTATGGCATAGGAAAATTTTCCATGGTAATTAATCAACAAAACTCAATTGAAGGCAAAAAAGATAGAATATCTGAATTCATTGCCAAAATATTCAATTTGCCTCCAAGCGAGGGATTCAGACAAAAAGCGGTGCTAAAAGGGCTTTTCTTTGCCATGACCATGCACTTTTCCATCAATTTCATGCTCCAGTTACAGGAAGATTTTGGCATTCAAATTCTGCTTCCGGCCGTAGTACTCACTACAATAGCAATTTTCTCTTTCCTCCAATATCTATTGAATCGCAAAGCCGGACACTTAATTCTCCTAACGGATCCCACTACAAAACGAACCTCAACCATAGGCAAAAAAGATGAAGATGTAGTGTTGGAATTGATGACGATGTGGCTAAAAGACCAAAAGTACGTTGACGTGATTCACATTTGCGAAAGACTGCTTGAAAGGGACCCGGATAATAACGTCGTAAAGATGTTCAAAGCCAAAGCTATGGACGAAATGGACGACAAAAATATTTACAAACAAGTTTTAGGCACAGTTATAAAAGGTAAAAATGACCTTTCGACCAGCGACAAAAGCATCATCGCCAAATATGTTTCACAAAAAGAAGCGCAAAAGAAAACCGAAACACCAAAATCAACCGAAACAGCAACAATAAAACCGATAGAAAATAAAACTCCAACCAAAGTTTTGGAAAAATTCACCGGCGAAGGAACTTTCAAATTGTAAAAAAATAGGGTAAACTCTTGATAACCAATTCCTATGAGTTTTAGAAAAGCAAAAATTGCCCTGGTTTTCGATTGGATGACCAATAATGGAGGCGCGGAGAAGGTGAATCTCACGCTTCACAAAATGTTTCCCCACGCCCCGATTTTTACCTCGATTTTCAATCCGGATACAATAAAAGGGTTTGAAAAAGCCGCCATCACAACCTCCTTTATTCAAAAACTCCCCTTCGCCAAGAGCAAGCACCAGCTTTACCTGAAATTCATGCCCTATGCTTATGAATTATTTAATTTAAGCAGTTTTGATATAGTTATTTCCAGTTCACATTCCTGCGCCAAAGGCGTTATCACCAAGCCGGAAACAATGCATATTTGTTACTGCCACACTCCTATGCGATATGCCTGGGATAATTGGCAAAGCTACATACGCGACTACAAAATGAATTGGCTTTTCAAAAATTGCGCCAAAAAAAGTATCCACAAAATCAGAATTTGGGACAGACTTTCAGCCGACCGTGTGGATCATTTCATCGCCAACTCCGAAATCACCAAAAAACGCATTGAAAAATATTATCGTAAATCATCAGACATAATTCATCCCATGATCGACAGCAAAAAATTTCAAATTTCCAAGGAAACAAAAGGGTACTACTTGGCTGTAGGACGCCTTATTCCTTACAAAAAATTTGATTTGATAATTGAAACTTTCAACCAAATTGGTCTGCCGCTAAAAATTGTAGGAGAAGGCATTAGCGGGAGAGAATTAAAAAGCAAAGCCCATTCCAATATAGAATTTCTTGGTAATATTGATGACAAAAATTTACAGAAAATTTACAGTGAGTGCGAAGCGCTGATTTTTCCTCAAGTTGAAGATTTTGGTATCACGCCCTTGGAAGCAATGGCCTCCGGACGACCGGTCATCGCCTTCAATGAAGGAGGAGCAACGGATACCATTATCGAAGGCGAAACCGGTATTTTTTTCAAAAAACAAACGGCCGCACATTTGAAAGCCGCCATCGAAATTTATCAAAAAAACAGACACAAATTTAACTCCAAGACCATTCGGAAACACGCTGAAAAATTTGACGAAGATGAATTCAAAAAAAACATCACTAACTTCATCAAAGAAAAATGGAACCAATGGGAGAAATCAGCCGGTAAATAAAGAAATTATAATATTCACGAAAGCCCAAGCAACCAAAGTCATCACCATACCGATAATTCCATATTGAATGGCTTTTTTTCCTTTGTCCTTTTCGCTGGAAACTCCCGCAAAAAGATACAAATATCCGCCATAAACGATTCCACCTACCGCGACTAATCCCGCGATACCGATGATAAATTGTAGAATATATTTGATATAATAGGGAATCATCCACAAATGAATCGAACCCGTCTTGATGCCACAAGCCAATACTTCGGAAATAGCAGTATCCTCAGCAATTTCTACTTTAATGGTGCTTGCGTTACATTTATTGTCGTTGTTCTTAAAAATATGTTGAATAACCCAGCAAGAATTTTTTGAAACTTCATTCATTAAACTTTCGCAGGTCTGAACGGAACTCTTGGTTTCCGGTAAAACCGTACCATATGTCTCGGCGGCAAACGCTAAAAATTGGACCTGCAAAAAGGCGAAACAAAAAGTAATCAGCCAAAATGCAAAATTCCTTAAAAACTTCATCCCGAAAAGAATATCATAT
>JACRIB010000074.1 GCA_016235895.1 Candidatus Peregrinibacteria bacterium
CACTGATTTCAAGGCTTGAGAAGCCACCAAACCAGCAAAACCTCTTCTCGAGACGACAACTGGACGAACTAGGCTCGTAGCCAAAAAATACCTTAAACAAGCCATTGTTCAGCTATTGGAAAAACTGGGGCCTTTTTAGCACCATGACTTGGCTCATAGGGGATTGATTGAAAATGAGAATGGTCGTGTGCAAAATTGGAAAATCAAAAAAGAAAGAGATTATAAAAATCTAAACTGGTTTGTAGATCAACAATATGAACTTTACCGGCGGGTCTAAAACATGTCTTCCAGATCCACCACTTGCCAATCTTGGGTGTTGTCGGGCTTGCGGCGGAGGGTGAGTTTGATGCGGGGAGTGGTGAGGGCCGTGAGGTGTTTTTGGTGCCCTTCGCCTTGAATTGATTGATTTTCGACGCGGCGGGAAAGTTTGAAATCAAGGCGGGCGAGATTGAATTGCACGATACGTTCAGAACCGATTTCAAATTCCTGGTTACCTATTTCGGTATACAGTGGAGAGATTTCGTCCAAGACGATTTCTGCACCGGCGGCTTTTACTCGGTTTATAATATTTTCAAAAGCCTCATCGCGACCGGCGGCGCGTGTTTCGTCGATTTCTTTCATTGGTGGTTTTTTCCCTCCAGCTCCCATGATGTGAGTTTACAATAGAGAAGGTGAGATGTAAATTGAAGATCAAAGAAAAAAAGATGAAGAATGTGAAATGCGGTGAAGGTGAAGGCGAAGGTGAAGTAAAAAAATAAATAAAAAACGTGAGCTATAAAGGAAAATTAAAATCCAGACTGCACGAAGTGGCTGAAGGATATGATCTTTATGCGGCTTCTTATGAAAAAGATCATGCCTATTTGGATACTTTTGAGCATGATGTGATTTTTAAAATGTTGGGGAATTTGAAAGGAAAAAAAGTTTTGGATGTGGGGTGTGGGGCAGGGAGGATGATAAAATTTTTGAAAAACGCCGGTGCCGCGGTGACGGCGGTGGATATTTCGGAGGAGATGTTAAAAATTGTAAGAAAAAAATTTCCCGATGTAGAAGCGTTGAAGGCTGACGTGAGAGATTTGCCGTTTGGAAGAAACGGCGAAAGGGCCGGTGGCAAAAGATTGTTAATTGATGATGGGAAAACCGATGGCTGGCAATTCGATATTATCGTCGCGGCTTTTGTGATTGTGCATTTGGATACTTTGGGCAAAGCTTTTGAAGAAATTTATCGCGTCTTGAAAGATGGTGGAATTTTTATCGTGACGAATGTTAATCAAAGGAAGCCACCAAAATTAAAAACAAAAGATGGCGAAACAATAGTGATTAAGTCCGCTTACCACAGACCAAAAGACGTAATCACGGCCCTGGAAGAAAATTTATTTAAAATTGAAAAAGAGGAATTTATTTACGCCGATGGCGTGTGGGTGAATCAGGTGATTAAGGCGCGAAAGTGAGGGAGCAGTTGACTTTATGCCTTATTAGAAATACTATCTTCTTGTTGTTAAATTAACCTTAAAAACAAATTTCTATGAAAATGACGAGGATTTTAAAATCTGCCGTTCTGGGATTAACCGCTCTGACAATATTTGCGGGTTGCAGCTGGTTCGGACCAAAAGCTTCCAAGGAAGCTCAGGATGCCGTGCATACCGCGATGAATAATTCTTCCAAGGTAAAAGCCGGGACTTATGATTTGGTTTTGACGGGAAAAGTGACTGCCGGAAAAGATTCAAAAGCTGAATTTAAAGAGCTGAACGGCTCAATGGATTTTAGCGGATTGTATGACATAAAATCCAAGGTTGATCCAAGGTTTACTTTTAAACTTGAGGCCAAAGGTTCAGTGGATGGCGGAAAAGATCAGAGCGTGGGGGGAGAAATGCGTTTGGCTCAAAAAAATCTTTATTTTTCCATTGGTAAATTGGATATAGAAGGTATTCCCGATTTATATAAAGCGACCATTGCTCAATTTATGAATAAATGGTGGTTTGTGGCTTTACCCGCCGATTCATTCGCAAAATTTGCAGCCGCGGCGGGAGATGAAAAAGATATGACTCCGCAGCAAAAACAGATTAAAGAACTGACTGAAAAAACTCAATTTTTCAAAAATGTTATCGATAAGGGCGCGGATAAAATTGGCGCTTCGGATGCGAAAAAATATTCCGCCGAACTCGATAAAGAAGCTCTTACGAATTATTTGAGCGAGGTGGCAAAAATTGGTGGCTCCACTACGTTTGGTGACACAAAAGAATTCAATAAATTCATGAAAGATATTGAATTTAAAGGAGATATTTGGGTGAATAACAGCGATCAAACCTTGGCCAAGTTGGAAGGGTCTTTGGTTTTGACTCCAAGTAAAGATAATGAAAATACGAGCTTGAATTTGAAGGTTACTTACACGGCCACAAATGGTGATGTGAAAGTGGATGTGCCGGCGGGGGCGGAACTGTTTGACGTCGCGAAACTCCTGGGAGGCGCGGCGGCGAAAGCTTCAAGCGCTTTGGATAAGGCTGCTGAAATTAAAGCTCAAAAAGACGCGGTGGAGAAAGAGTTGAATGCAAAATAAATTTTTTAGAAAGGCCCCGACGTAAAGTCGGGGTCTTTTTGTTAGGCCCCTTCGGAGCCGGTGCTATGTTTTTTGCCTTTGAAGTCGCGGTAGTGCGTGAGGTCGAAGTTCCATGAGTCTCCTTCGGGGACGGCTACTTTGCCATAGCCGTCGGCGACGTCGATGATAAATTTGGCAGTGTCGCAAATGCCGGAAAGGCGAGGACGGAGATGGCCCCAGATTTTGGCGGCGCGTTTGATGGGAACGGTGAAATGGCGTGACCAATAGACCGGATCGTTGTTTAGCAGATAATAAGGCCTGATGCCTTCTTTGGTAAGGTTGATAAAAAGCTCGTGGAGAGTGTCCTCGGAATCATTTACGCCTTTGAGAAAAACGGTTTGGGCGAGGATGGTGGCGAGGGAGATTTTGCGGAAATTGAAGAGTGTGATTTTCGTTTGATCGGTAAGCTCCGCTGGGTGATTGATATGAAGCATGATGTAGGGATTTTTTATTGTGGCAAGGAGGTCGTAGTGCCAATTTTTGATTGCTTCAGGATTGTGAACGGGGAGGCGCGTGCCGATTCTTATCAGATCAATATGACCCTCTTTTTGCAGCTTTACGAGGCCCTGAATGATTTTTGTGAGGTAGGGCTCGGGGGCGGTGAGTGGGTCGCCGCCGGAGAGAATAACTTCGTTGATTTCGGGACGTGATTTGAGCAGCGTGAAGACCCGGGTGATTTCGTCGTCGGAGAGAAAAAACTTGTTGGCGATGGTTGCGGAAGAATTCAATTTATTGATAGTCCCGAGCAAGCTCGGGATGGCTGTCAAGCCGACTTCGCGTCCGCGCGTGCAGAAGCGACAGTAGGTGGCGCAGAGGCGCGTGATGGTCCAGAGCACACGTCCGTATTGCGTGACTTGGCTTTTTTTGTTTATTTTGCCGCGATATTTGTAAATAATTCCCGGGGCTATTTCGTGGAGATCTTCGTTGAGAGGATCCAGTGCTCGCTTTAATCCAAAAAAGCGCTTTTCTTTCTCTGGCTGTGCGACGAATTGTAAACCGAGCGGGCCTTTGGCGCCGCCGGTTTTCTCAATCAAGTCGAGCATGTAGGGAGAAATGGCTTCGGGAAGGCCACCGTGAGGAAGTATGGCTTTTAGGCCGCGTGGCGAAATTTTTGAATTAGTGGATTTCATTTTAGTTCGAATCTGGCTTTAAAGTGACGAAGAGTCAGATTGCGTCCAAAGACCGGTATAGCTTTGGGGATTTTTTTTCTTTGTTGATACATTTCGGCAACGCAATCGGCCACGTAGTACAAGTCCTGGATTTCGTATTTATTTCTTGGAATGGCACAACGTACAAAATTATGCGGATAATCTTCGCCAAAAGCAAAAGCCCCCAATTCACATAAACGCACACCTTTTAAAAGTAAAAGCGCCGTAAGCGAAATTCCGGCAAAATCACCGCGCTTTAATTTTGTATCGGCAAAGAATTTGTCGGTATCAATGTAGACGGCATGGCCGCCAAATGGCTCAAGGACAGGGACTTTACGTTCTTTCAAATAACGGCCGAATTCGTGGACTTGGCCAATTCTACTGTCCAGATAACTCTCCGTAATAACCGTTTTTAATCCTTCAACTATTGTCATAATATCGCGTCCGGTTAAACCGCCATAAGTCGGATGGCCTTCGGTCAGGATTTGGTGATCGCGCAAGTTATTCAAAAGTTCCGGATGTTTTTTCAAAACAGGAGCGGATTTTTTTATCAAGAGAGCTCCACCCATATTGGCAAGACCGTCTTTTTTCAGAGAAATGGTAAAGCCATCGCAAAGTTTAAATGCTTCGGTAACAATTTCGGTAATTAATTTATTTTTATATTTTGGTTCATATTTCTTGATAAACCAGGCGTTTTCAGCAAATCTGCAAGCGTCAAAAAAGAAAGTTTTATGATATTTGTCGCAAATTTTGCGAACAGCTTGGAGATTTTCCATCGATACAGGTTGGCCCCCGCCGCTGTTGTTGGTGATTGTAATATAAACGAGTGGGATATTATCCAAATCGGATTTTAAAAGTTTTTCAAGCTCATCAATGTCCATATTACCTTTAAACGTAGAGTGATCCGGGCTGTGTAATTTTTTAGAAAAAAAATCGATGGCCTTTATTTTATTGTTTTCGATGTTGGCGCGAGTGGTATCAAAATGTCCGTTGCTCGGAATTTTTAGAGAATTTCCAAACCCGCCAATTTGAGTGAACAGGGCGTGTTCAGCCGCGCGACATTGATGAAAAAAATAAATTTCACTATCGGCATTGGCAATGCCAAAAGTATCCTCAAAAGTTTTCAAAAGCTTGAAATAACCGTAATTACTGCCGTAGGCTTCATCACCAAGAATCATGGCGGCCATTTGTTTGGCGGTGAGAGTGCCGGTGCCGGAATCGGAGAGAAGGTCACCTCCTTTGAGCATTTCCGAAGGAAATTGAAAAACGTTCCAGCCGGCTTTTTTGGCTGCCTGTAGCCGTTCCTGGGTGGAAAATTCATGATGAAAACGCACGCTGGAATTAACGTAAGCCCTGGGGAGATGTTTGGTCTTAAAGCCGACCAGTTTTAATGGGTTCATTGGAATTTTATATTTTAAAGTAGAAAAGCAATCGCTGCGGGGATGTAAAATAGCGCAATTAGTGTACTAATGGCAACCGTTAAAGCAACTTTTTCCGGATGAACTTTGAGTTCTGTAGCGTAAATTACCGAGGTCACGGAAAGTGGGACGAGGGCTTCGATTAAAAGTGCGGACTCCGTTTTTTGATCGAAAATATGAGCGTAGTGCGTATCGAGATAAATCAGCCCGAGGAAGATTGCCGGCCACAAAATAAATTTGTTGAAAAGAGCGATGGTGGTGAATTTCCAATCCACGTGATGCGCCTTAATTTCCGCGAGGCTAAGCCCGATAACCATCATGCCTAAAGTGAAATAAACGGTCTTAAAGCTATCAAGAAAATCCAAAATTTGCTGTGCCGGAGTGAAGTTGAAAAAATTCAGCAAAATTCCGGTTACAAAAAAATAAAGATGAGGGAGTTTGAAAACTTTTAGTAGAGCGTCTTTTTTTGAATGTGAAGCGCGGGCGACGATATAAAAAGCGATGGTGTTTTCGAAGACCATGAGGCCGAGAGTGACCATTACTACGATAGGCAAAGCAATGTCACCAACGATGGCAAGACAGACAGGTAAGCCAAAATAACCGACATTGCCGGTGCCGGAAGCGAACATGAGCACTTTTTCCGTGCCGTCGTGCCATAATTTTCTGGTGGAAAAATAATTGAGCAGACAAATGGTCGTGCTGACGAAGAAAAATATTATCGGGATGAGAAGTAATTCGGGATGAGATTTTGATTGGATGGTGCCGAGCAAGACGATGGCCGGCGCAAGAATGTAGATGATAAGTCCGGAAATGCTTTCTTTGCTGACATGAAGAAATTTATTGGCGATTAAGCCGAGGAGTATCAGGACGTAGAGAGGGAGGATTTTTACCAGAAGGGCGAGGAAGAGGGACATGTGAGGGGGGATAAGGTTGCTCGCTGTGCGCTCGCATTTAGCCTCGCCTTAGCTCGGCAAAATTTGCTGTGCAAATTTTTGATGGTCGGGGTGCTGGGACTTGAACCCAGGGCCTCATGGTCCCAAACCATGCGCGATAGCCAACTTCGCCACACCCCGATGACTGGATGATTGTAGCCAATAAGCGGGTGATTGTTAAGCGAATTTTTTGTATAATGGACGCATGGAAAGATTTTACACGAAAATTGTGGGAATGCCGGTGGTGGAAGATGACGGCATCAGGGCTTTAGCCAGAGTAAAAGATGTGCTGATGGATCCGGAAACCGGCAAAGTGCTGGCGTTTGTGGTAAATGTCAGTAGAAACTTGGTGATTACACCGCTGGATATTATTTCCTGGCATGACGTGGTGCATATCCGCAGTAGGGATGAAATTATTTCCGGTGATGATATTTTGAGAGTGCAGACAGTGCGCAAAAGCGGCGGTAAGATTTTTCACAATAGAGTGGAGACAAAAGGCGGTAAATATTTGGGGGAAGTGGCGGATTTTTCAATTGATAATCATTTGATGGTCCTTAAAAAATTGTTTGTGGCGAAGGATGTTTTGGGGCTTTTCAGATATGACACGCGAGTGATTCCGGCGAAAAATATTTTGGAAATTTTGCCGGACAAAATTGTGGTAAAAGATGATTTGGCGACGGTAAAAGAAGCCGTCGAAGAAAAGCCGGGTAGGCGCAGGGCGGGGACGATGGAAGATATGGCGGTGACGTGAGGGGGCGGGTGCAGGGTGTGGTGGCGACGTGTAATAAAATAAAAGCCCCCCAACATTACATCGGAGAGCTTTTGGTAAGCTACTTTTTATAGGCCCGTTACGGGCTGGGGCTATCCTCCTGTTCCCGTGCCCGCGCCGAGGACGGCGTTTACCGCTACGAAAGACAACATAATGATCACGAGACCGATCAAAGCGTACATAATAATTTTTTTGGCTTTACCAACAGCTTCGTCGTTACCGGCGGAACTGACGTAAGTCACGCCTCCGTAAATCACCATCACAACGGCCAAAATTCCGAGGAATTCGAGGAAATAATCAACTATGGTAAGAACCAATGCTTTCAAACTGGTTTGGCCACCGGTTATGTTGGTTACTCCCGAAGGGGCTTCGGCTTTGATTTCCGCGTGGGCAACCAAACTGAATGCCACGAGAATACCTACTGTAAGAGCTAAAATCGTCAGAGCCTGTTTAATAAATTGTTTTTTGGATTTCATAGGGAGATTTAAATTATTTCTTTTTTTTATTATAGCAAAAGGGGGTGTTTTTTTGCAAGGAAGTCGATTGACATTTTAGAGTTTTTGCGGGCCTTTAACAGAGAGTATTTGCACTTCTTCCTCTAAGGTAAGCCTGAATTTGCGTTTTATGGTTTGGCGAGCGAAGCGAGCCAATTTTAGTATATCTTGCGCTTTGGCGCCGCCCAAATTCAATAAAAAGTTGGCGTGCTTTGGGGAAATCCGGGCGTGGTTGATGGTTTTTCCTTTGAGGCCGGCCAGTTCTATCAAAAGTCCGGCCGGTTGTTTCGTGGAAGGATTTTTGAAAAAAGAACCCGTGCTGGCTCCAAAAGGCTGTTTGGAAATGCGGCTTTTTTGTAAATTTTTAATAAGGTGCTGCTGTTCTTCCGAGGATATTTTGCGTTTTTTGAGCCGGAAAGTAGCGTTCAAAACAATTTCATGAGTTTTTTTCAGCTTACTGTAGCGATATTTGAAATTAAAATATTTATTTTTAACCTGGCGAATTTTACAGGTTTTAGTATTCAAAATTTGAGCGCTTTTCAAAATTCGTTTTGTTTCCAGGCCATTACAGCCGGCATTTCCGCGCACCGCCCCGCCGACTGTGCCGGGTAGTCCAATCCACTTTTCCAGACCCGAAAGATTTTTTTCAATGGTGAATTTGATCAGACCGGCAACCGCCATGCCGGCATCAACAGTGACACTGATATCTTTATTTATTACGATATTTTTGGTTGCAATTTTTATAATCAGCCCGCGAAAACCTTTGTCGTTAAAAAGAATATTGCTGCCGCCGCCAAAAACAAAAAATGGCAGATGATTTTTTTGGCAAAATTTCAGTAAAGCCGGAAGCTCATTGTTTTCTTTCAAATGATAGAAAAAATCCGCCGGACCGCCTATTTGAAAAGTGGAATATTTGGAAAGTTTTTCGTCAAATAGAACGGCCGGAAAAGCTTTGGCAAAGGCTGATTTTATCGTTTTTTTCATGGCGGGATTCTAGCATTTTTGAAGAATAATTGACAGAGGGGGGTATTTAAAATAGAATTCCGCTGCTTTCCGCATGGATAGCGCAGTGGGCCACCTTAGCTCAGTGGTAGAGCTACTGTTTTGTAAACAGTGGGTCGTCGGTTCAAATCCGACAGGTGGCTCCATTAAAATAGCGTTTGCTCCTTCAGGGTCTTTTTAATTTTGTAAATCTGACTTTTTAAAATCGGGATGTCTTCCCGTGTCGTTGTCCAAAGTATTTTATCATCAACACCAAAATATTCATGCGCTACCTTGTTTCGCATTGCTGAAATATCTTTCCGGGGAATTTTAGGATATTTTTTCTTAAATTCCGGAGGTAAAGCTTTTGCAGCTTCACCAATTATTTCAAGGTTTCTGGTAACTGCATCAACTGTTTTCAAATCTATTTTGAATTTGTTGTAATCATATCCGTCTACGTACGACAAAATTTTATTACAAGAATCGTAAATATCGTCTATGAATAGCAAAGCTCCTCTTTTAGGCATAAATGGCTTCTTTCAAAATAGATTTTTTTATTGCAGGCTTTAGAGAGGCTTTTGTGGCCAAATCAACTTTTTTACCTAAAATTTTCCTTAAATGATTTTCAAGTTTTATAAAAGCAAATAAGCCAATCTCTTTATTCAGTTCAACTATTACGTCTATATCGCTTTTTTTTGTACTATCTCCTCTGGCGGTAGAACCAAAAATGGCTATTTTACTTACGCCAAATTCCTTTTCAAGGTCTTTGATATTTTGACTGATTAGCGAGAGATATGTTTTGAGTTCTTTTGTCATATATTTATAGCGAGAATGTTCCGCCATGCGCTTTGACAACAAAGTTTTTCACGCTTTTATTATCTCATGAATGCTTTTTCATGTAAACTTCATCCACGCACTTTCGATGATCTCTTAAGTCCTTAACTATTCGCCTTTTCTCTATGCTAAAAGGGAAACGGAAGACCGTGTAACAAGCGTGACGTTCCTGTCCAGTTTTTATTCCCTTATAAACCTGAGGATGGTTTTGTCTCTGCGTTGAAAGTATCCCAACAGTTCCTGATGTTTAGCGGAAATTTCTTCCAAGGATATTTCTTTGAATCCAAGCGAGATCAAGGTTTCGCGGAATTTTTCGTGAGTGGATGAGATTATAATTTTGTCTTTGTAGTCGCGATCCAAAATATTTTTTACCGCGTCCGTCGAAGCCGATAATTGAGCTAAAAAATATTTCTTCTTCCCGGGAAAAAATTGAGTCCGCCCGGTGCGTAAACTTGTTTACCGTTTGCGTTTTCAATACCGGTGTTTTTTACGTAAAGGGAAGCCATCGGAATTCCGCTTTGATCTTCGCAGATACAATACAAAGCTCCATTTCTTATCAATTCTTGAATTTCTTCCGGTGTCAAAACGTCCATGAATGAAACCTCTTTTGCGGCTTCTTGTTGCATTAAATGGACGGCCTGAGCAGTCTTTTGTTCATCGGGCAATTCTCTGGCTTGTATTATGTTAATTCCCATATAAATTTGGTGTTTTACAACTGATCCACCGTCACGAAAGTGTAGCCGTGGTCGCGGTACCATTGGATGACGTCGGGTAGGACGGCCAGGCTGGATTGGCTGAAGGTGTGCATGAGAATGATGGCATTGTCGGGAGGATTTGAAATGGCGTAGCGATAAATGAAATTGCGGCCGGCTTCGGTGTTTTGATGGAAATGATAATCGTCGGTGCTCTGGGTCCAAGGGAAATATTTCCAACCTTCTTCTTTGAGAATATTGTTGGTGCGCTCATTCATGGCACCATAAGGATAGCGGAAATATGGGTAAACATCGTGACCGGTGACGTTCTGCATGATTTCGCGCGTGTGGCTGAGTTCCCAGCGAATTTTATCGTCGGTGAGAGTGCGAAAATCCGGATGACAATAACTGTGATTGGCCAGCATGTGGCCTTCATCAACAATGCGGCGCATGGCTTTGGGATTACTTTCCACCACGCAACCGAGCATGAAAAAAGTGGCGCGGACGTTTTCGCGATTAAATAAATCGACAAAAGCATCGATGTTGCCGTAGCCATCATCGACAGTAATGGCGACTTTTTTAGTGACAATATTGATGCCGAGGACCAAGGGATTCTTGAAAACATAATTGTCGCCGATAGCCAGCTTGAATTTTAATTCAAAGTCGACGATGGTGGCGGGCGCAGTGATATTGAAATTGAAAGTGGCGATCTGGCCGGGGGCCGTTTCCTGTTCCTGCATGGTAGCAATTATCCCTTCAGGAAGCCAAGTGTTGTCTTTTTTGTCAGCCATGAGCTGCACGGGAAATTGGCCCTGGCCGTACCAGGTGACGGCGCCGGTGTTTTTGATTTTTACACTGAGGCGGGTGCTGACGTTTTTCATGAGGTCGAGTGGTTTTTGGTCCAAAAGTTCGTACTGATAACTTTTGTCGAAATCGCCGTCCACTACGATGTTCACTTTCATTTTATTATTGGTTTTCCAGTTTTTGTCGGCCACTATGGGATCGATGGTCGCGCTGTAAAAGCCCGGACCGGAGGCGGTTTTTACATTGAATTTGAGATTGAAAGTGTCTTCGGGATTGATGATGGTTACGGAGGTTGTGTCTGCTGAAGCGGTGAGTGACTTGGAAGTTATGTTCCAGCTCAATTTGCCGGTATTTTTAATTTTCAATTCCAAATCTTGTTTGCTGTTTGGCTTGAGATGAAAAGTTCTTTCTTTGTTATTTATGATGGAATATTTATATCGTTCCGCCGGCAAAATTTTGCCTACAGGACGGGCGGTAAGAGTGTCTGTGCGAAGGATTGAATTGAATTCCGGAGTTTTGAAATAGTCGATGCCGGAGATGGCAAAGCCGGCGAGCACGCTGAGCGCAAATAAAATAAGGCGTTTTTTTGTTTTTGTTTTTTGGTTTTCCATTTTTGGTTTTCGAAGGAGTATTATATCATGTTTTGTGGGGAAATTAAAGGGATTGGGGCTTCACAAGTAAAATG
>JACRIB010000073.1 GCA_016235895.1 Candidatus Peregrinibacteria bacterium
CTGGGTATTCCCTCTAACACTTTGGATTCTTATATTCATAAAGCTTCAAGTAATGGTGAGATCGTGAGCCTGAAAAGAAACCACTATGTCCCGAGAGATTTCTACGAAAAAAATAAAACAAATACGGCTTATTTGTTTTATCTAGCCAATAATCTTTTACAGCCGTCCTATGTCAGCCTGGAAGCCGCACTTCAGTATTACGATTTATTGGCGGAGCCTGTTGATAACATCACTTCCGTAACTCTAAAATTACCGCGAAAATTTTTAAACCGCTCGGGTAAATATGTTTACAGAAAAATAAACGAAAAATTATTTTCGGATTTTAAAAACACCCATGGCGACTTTAATTTTGTAATCGCCCTCCCTCATAAAGCTGTTTTTGACTATTTGTATTATTATACAAATTACTTCACTAAAAATTTCCACGCCGACCTGTTAGAGGAACTGAGAATCAGTACCGATAACTTTTCAAAAGAAGAAAAGAAAAAATTAAATGCTCTTATCGGTCAATTTACTTCTGTAAAATTGCATTTATGAACATACTGATAGAAAAATTGAAAAATCTTGTATCCGAACGCCTGCAGGAAGGAATTAGGGATGTCGTCGTAATAAACATGATCAAGGAAGAGCTGCAATATCCGGTGCTTGATTTCATCTATAAAAATAGAGAATATTCGCATCTTACAATGTACGGGGGTACTTTGCTTAGAATATTATATGGTTTGCCAAGGATGTCTGAAGATTTGGATTTTCAGACTGTGAAAAAATTTAATTTTGAAAAATTTAAAAAAGATCTAACCCATCATTTTAAAACAACTTACGAAATTGATATTAACGTTGTTCCTAAAACCGCGAGACTTACCAAAACGGAATTTGCCTTTATAAATTTCCCGGATATTTTGGGAAAAATCGGACTACATGGGCATGCTCGTCCAACCGTTCTAAAATTGCACTTTGATGTGAATTACCTTGCAGCCGCAGAAAATCTTGCTACGGAAGTTATTACGAAAGTAAAAGATAATTATGTTTTTTCAATAAAAACCTATCCAATTTCCACTCTTATGGCCAGCAAAATTGCTGCGTTTTTGTTGCGAACAAAGAGAGGTATCGGAGATAAAGTTGCCGACTGTAAGCCAAGGGATGTTTATGATTTGATGTGGTATATGGGGCAGAAGATTGTCCCAAATGTAGATTATTTGAGGGCGGTACATGCAAGGGTCGGTGACAATAAGGAATTTCAGACTGTTATTGAGGTGTTTGAACATATTGAAAAACGAGTCCGTAGGCTTGAAGATGATGTATTTGAGGCTGACTTAAAGCCATTTTTTTACAATCCTGGCCAATACGATGACTGGCATAATAATTGGAGACAGCGCTTTATTGAGTTACGTAAATCTTATGAAATTTACAAAATTAAAGAAAATGATGGTAAGGTTGATCTCGTGGAAATTTTCATTGGAAAGAACTTTTCAAGTGGTAATCGTTATTTTCATTTTTGGTTTTCGACCGAAGAACCGGAGAATGGAGCAATAAAATTTACCTGTGTTTTAAGTGAATACTGGTATATGTTCAGTGACTTGAAGATTTCGTCTGATTACAGGGCAAAAAGCATTGAAAGTCTTATAAAGAGTCCTGAAAAGCTTACGGATTTGGATTATTCTTATGTAGGACTTTTTTATAGAAAAATTGAAGATTTTTTGGAGCGCAATAATTACATTGTAATGCAAAAAGAATTTAAGACAAAATTAATCAGATCAACCGCTGACCAGCTTAATGTCAAAACTCAAGTTTTTCTTGATCGCCGACTTTTGATTAAAGAAAAGTTTGAAGATTTACTCTAATTTTTCGTAGTAAATATTCGTCACCGGAATCAAGCTTTCCAGCTTTTTCATGACGGTGCGGACGTTTAAACGTGGAGTGGAAATGACCATGTGAATGTCGGAAAAAATTTCTTTTCCGTCGATGGGCGCGACGTCGAGCGAGCGAATGTTGACCTCGAATTTTCGCAGTCTGGTAGCGATTCTGGCGAGGACGCCGACTTCGTTTTTTACTCTAAGTGTGACCCTGTAGTAAGTCATCTTTTTTATATTTATGAGATTTGTCTTTGAGTAAATCTTCGTCGCAGAGGGCTTGATCGCCGAGCGCGGTATTTGGCGGAACCATTGGGTAAACGTGTTCATCCGGGTCGACCATAAAAGTGATCAACGTAGGGCCGTCGACTTTTCGGGCTTCTTTGATGGCGTGTTCGGCTTCCGCGTAAGTGCGTGCGCGCCAGGCTGGAATTCCGAAAGCGTCAGCTAGTTTTACGAAGTCGGGATTTTTGAATTCGGAATGAGAAATATTGCCTTTGAAAAGGAGGTTTTGCCATTGGCGCACCATGCCGAGAGCAGAGTCTTCCATGATGCACATTTTTACCGGGATATTATATTCGGCGAGCGTGCCCATTTCCTGAACATTCATCATGAAACCGCCATCCCCGCTCACGGACCATACTTCGCGCTCGAGACAGCCGACTTTCGCGCCCATTGCCGCGGGCATGCCGTAGCCCATGGAGCCCAAGCCGCCGGAAGAAAGATGAGAATTCGGATGCTTGAAACGATAAAAACGGCTGAGCCACATTTGATGACGACCGACGTCTCCGGCAACAATGGCTTCGCCCTGCGTAATATCGGAGATCATTTTCACAACGCGGGGCTGACTGAGATAGCCGGCGCGGGCTTCTTTGTTTATTGTAAAATCCAGAAAACCATATTTATTTTTCCATGCGGCAATTTGTGACCACCAGTTTTCGTAAAGATTTTCGTGGGGGGAGAGTAGGTGGTTGGCGCGCGTGAGAACTTCTTTTATGTCGCCGGGAAGTGGCAATTCGGTCGGCACAATTTTGCCGATTTCCGAAGGATCAATTTCGAGGTGGACGAAAGTTTTGTCTTTGATAAAAGTTTCGAGTTTGCCGGTAATACGATCGTCGAAACGACAACCAATGCCGATAATTAAATTTGCGTTGTGAACGGCGTAATTGGCTACGGCATCACCGTGCATGCCGATCATGCCAATCCAGTTTTTGTGGCCCTGTGGAAAATTTCCCATGCCGAGAAGAGTGGTCACTACGGGAAGATTGTGTTTTTCAGCGAAGATGACAAGTTCTTTTTGGGCGCGAGAAATTTCCACGCCGTGACCGGCGATGATTACCGGTTTGATATTGTCGCGTTCGAGAATTGCGTCAAATTTTTTTATATCACGATCGGTGCAAGTTTCCGGGATTGGATTGTAGCCTGGAAGATCCATCTGCGGATTTTCGTCGTAGGGCGCTTCCTGAAACCAAACGTCTTTTACCAGATCAATGTGCACTGGACCGGGACGGCCGGTAGAGGCCAGATAAAAAGCTTCCTTGACGATGCGCGGAATTTCTTTGGCTTTATTTACGAGATAGCTATGTTTAACAATCGGCATGGTCATGCCGATAACGTCCGTTTCCTGAAATGCGTCCGTGCCGATAAATTCTTCCACGACTTGGCCGGTGATGTAGACCGTGGGCACGGAATCCATCATGGAATTGGCAATGGAAGTCATGAGATTTGTGGCTCCCGGACCGGAAGTGCCGAGGGCGACGCCGACTTTGCCGGTGGCTCTCGCATAGCCATCGGCCGCGAAACCACCGCCCTGTTCCTGGCGAGGCAGAATGTGGCGAATTTTGTGACCGTATTGATTTATTTTGTCGTAAAGTGGCAGAACCACGCCGCCGGGAATGCCAAACATGGTGTCCATGCCTTCGTCGGCGAGGGCTTTGCAGAAAATGTCGGAGCCGAGATGTGGATGTTTGTTAGTCATTATTTTTGCCTTTCCGGGCGTAAACTGCGTACGGCTTTGCCGGCTTGCCAGATTTCCTGGGCGGCCATTCCGGAAAGTTCTTTGTTTAATTTTGCTTTGTAATCGGGATCGCTGTTGGCTTCGAGGACAATTTTGGTTTCATTGCCGGTGGCGACACTGTTGTATAATTCCTCGAAAACCGGCTCGACGGCTTTGCGAAATTTGTGACGCCAGTCGAGAGCGCCACGCTGCGCGGTGGTGGAACAATTTGCAAACATCCAATCCATGCCGTTTTCGCCAATGAGTGGATAAAGGCTTTGGGTAGCCTCTTCTACGGTTTC
>JACRIB010000075.1 GCA_016235895.1 Candidatus Peregrinibacteria bacterium
CTTGTTGGTGCTTGAAATGGCTTGACATAAGCCTGTTGTAAGCTTATTGTGCTGGCCTTTTTAATTTTTAATAAAAAAATATGGCTGGAACAGAACATGAAATAGGTGGTGGTACTGCTGAAGCTGAAGATTTTGCTGGCGGGGATGATGAAGAATCCGGTGATGGGTTGGGTGGAGGTGAATTGTGAATTAAAATTGGCCAAGGTGCGAAACCGGGAAGACTGGCGGATTTCGGGCAAATCGCTAAATCAATCTCTTCTATAGAGGATTTGCAAACTGCTTTGGTAGATAGCTTTGCAACCGGCGCTTATGGCATGGAACATGTTGTTTCTACGGTGCGTGGTGTTTTGGCGAGAGTTTCGGCGGGAATTATATCGGGCGACAAGTTTTTTTTGGTGGAACGTGATTCTGATCATGTTCCGCAAGGCTTGGGGGTGATTGCCGTAGATGCGGCTAAATTAGGTGCTGATGTTTTTGAAATCAGTGGGCATGCTGGTGGAACTGGTGCAGCCTCTCGTGTGGATTTTCGTCCTGTGACAACTCCAAATGATCTAGATTTTGGTAAACTTCGGGTGGAAGTCCAGAGAGCACTAGATGCTTCTTCGAAGAGAGAACCCGAAGAGGGAGGCAGAGAAGATGATTGTGCGTAAAATATTTTTATTTGTTAAAAAATGGCTGGACCAGACAGGGGATCAAGTTGGCTGGATGGTCTCGAGGAGCAAGTGCACGCAGTTTTTCCTGATTGCGTGGTTGCAGTGAATGGTGTGGTTCTTGGGACCAAGGCTGAAATGGCCGCTAGAGTTGCTCATGCTTTTGAGGTTGATGGTAGTGGAAGACTGCCGGATGATCCAGACTCAGTTGATTTTAGAACGGCTAATTTGCTGGACGTAACGGATGAGTAAGGCGTGTTTTTATTGCGCCATATTCCCGGAACATTGCAATTGGTTTGCATGGCTTTTATAAGCCTAAAAAGCGAGTTTTGTTTCGATATATTTTTCAGAAAATAGATAGTTTAAAACACTGATTCCGCCTTGTCGGTGAGCATACACTCACCTATAATATGACCGTGTAATTTCTAATCTTAAATTCATGAAAAATATTGAAGCTTTGAGTGATCAGAATCTTTATCAACTTTGCCAAGCTTATGGTGCGCGTGCGCTCGAGTGGCGCAGGAAATTTATCGGACTTTTGCCGGAAGTTAATAGAAGAAAATTGTATGTGCGGAAGGGCTTCGGTTCGATTTTTGAATTTGCTAAAAAATTGGCCGGGTTAAGTGAAGATCAGGTTAGATTGGCGCTGAATTTGGAAAAAAGATTTTATGAAATGCCTAATTTGAAAAATCTTTTGGTGAACGGAGAAGTGAGTATGAATAAATTAGCGAGGGTGGTTTCGATCGCCAGTGTGGAAAATCAGGAATTTTTGGCGGAACAGGTACGGAATTTATCACAGGGTGCGGTGGAAACTTTTGTTAGGGATGAAAAGTGGGAGAGAAAGGAGGCCAATTGTGGAGTAGAAGATGTGAGCAATATGTGTAGTGATGAGGCTGTTGGCAAAAATCAAAATGGCTTATTTGAGCCAGAGAATGGGGATAAAAGTCTGCGCGCGCAGACTTTGAATGAGTTAAATTTGTCCGCAGAGGTGCAAGCGAAACTTTTGAATCTTCAAAATAAAGGCTTCGATATTAATCAGTTAATTCTGGAATTGCTCGAAAAACGTGAGGATGAAATTGCGGAAAAGAAAGAGCAGATTAGAAGAAAAGTTTTGCAAAAGGAAGAAGAGAAAGCTGAGAAAGCGGAGATTATCGATGAATATTCTTTAGAACCAGTGAAATTTCAAAGCCGCTATATCTCAAAACCTGTGCGCAAAATAATCCGTGAAGAATTCGGCACGAAATGTTCGGTGAAGAATTGTCAGAAGACATCTGTACAAATACATCATATTTTGTCCTTTGCCATCGGCAAAACCAACGATCCGAAACTTCTGGTTCCTTTGTGCAAAGAGCATCATGAATTGCAGCATGGGGTGAATTGGAAATATCGCGAGGTACGGGCGGAGGCGTATGGATGATGAATGTGCACTATGGTTGATGTGCATATCAATGTTGTTGGTCACTTGGCGGTCGTTTTCTTGCTAAGAAGACCCCTGTTTTTTTGGTAGGGACTTTGAATATGGATTGGAATAAAGCCGAAAAGGGTGTTTAAGTTTTGACGCTACATCAAAAAATTTAACACCCATTTTCAACATGTATAAATATATTCAAGATTCAATCAAAAACAA
>JACRIB010000077.1 GCA_016235895.1 Candidatus Peregrinibacteria bacterium
AAAAACATAAAATTAACCAAACCCTATGGAAACAGCTAAAAAGCAGTCGCTATTGGATTTGGAATATGTGTAGTTATAACAATGTTCCTGGCAATACTGGGAATCCGAGAAGTAATAGACAAAGACATTTCCATGAAAGCACTAAGTACTTTAGGCGTAGTTCTGATTGCCACATTTATCAGCTCGGTAATTTTAAACAACCTTAGGAACCTCTGATAAACTCCAGTTTTTCCACCAATCTGTTATTTTGAAAATTGAAAGATCATGTTCTGAAATATTTTTCAAACAGCCCATGGTGTAATTTAACAGATTACAATTCCTCCCCGGGGAGGAACCTGCAGATTGAGATTTCCCAAAGATTTTTACGAAATATTTTGTCAACAGCGTCTATTTTATAAAAACTGGGGTCTTTTAAATTAAGGTGAACTCGCTGCAGGCGCAGTAGCAGTCTTGGCAGCCGGAGTCGTTGTAACACTTGGAGCAGCGGGCACCACCGCCTGCGGCGTATAGACCACTTTCAAAACCAAACTCTCCCCTTTCTTTCCTTTATCATCCAAACCATAAATTTCATAAGTATTCTCTCCGGCTTTCATTAAGCCAAAATCCGCATTGGCATAATAATTCCAATTGGCATCACCAGCCTTAAATTTAGTCAAAGTATAGCCATTTACCACTACTTTCGTCGCTCCCTTAATCGTGCCACTCAAAGTCGTCACTCTGCTGGTAACCTGATATTTACCCAAAGCATCCGGTTTCACATCATCGGCCACAGAAGTTATAACTGGTTTGCCGACAGTATTGGAATCGGCCGGAGATGTAGTCTTGGTAGTGTCAGTTTTTGCAGGAGTTATCTCGGTCGCAGTGGCTGTTTTAGAATCTGACGACACAATAGGAGTGCCATCCAGATTTGTGGCTGAAGGAACATCAGGAGTAACCGCCACCGCAGGTGCCACAGTCTGTGGCGCCACTTTCACCAAAGGAACACCACCCGGCCCAATAGTCTTTTCGAAAACCGTAGGACTGTTATCTTCTTTCAAATTCCACAAATACCAATCACTCTGCTTGAAATCATCGCTTATTGCCGCCAAAACCGTAGGACTCTGATGATTCCAGTAAGCCTTCAAAACATCAGCCGAAAAATCAATTTGCTGACCAATACCAACATTTTCCGTTTCCACAACTTTACTACTATCTTTATCCAAAACATCCACTCCCAAACCGCTATTTTGGAAAACCGAAACCACTCTCACCACTTGATCACCATCATTTTCAATATCGAAAACACTGGCTTGATTGGATTTAGCCACCACATTATTCATCGTCACCTCCACATCGGCATGGCCGGAGGACCTGTTCATCATATCAAACCAGATATCACCGGCATACAAATGCAAATCCATACCGGTGGAACTACCCTTATCATCAATTTTATCAAAACTGATATCAACATTACCGCCGGTTCTCATCAAAGTCCCATCAAAAAATTCCACAATAAATTTGGCGTCGGCTGAAGAGCGAATACGATCACCCTGCATTACCACGGAATCCGTTGTTAAATTGAAAAAAGAATCCGTACCCCAGGCCTTCATTTGCGCGCTACCCTGCACAATATGCAAGTAAGCCGCTTTAGCCTTTTCCGATGGGAAAAAAGCCCGCCACAAATTAAAAAGCAGCACACCGATCACACCAACACAAATAATTATCAAGAAAGGCATGACATAATTTGTTCTGCTGGCCTGACGACGCGACGGCTGATAATAACGCCTTTGATACATGCCATGATTCTAAAGCACGGGAAGGAAAATGTCACCAGAATTTTTTACAAATCCCTGGGATCCTCTATAATCCCATTTCTCGTTTAATTGCATTCAGGTCGCGCACCAAGCGCAAATCTGTACGCAATTTTTTCGCCGTCTTGCTGCAAGCATGCATGACGGTGGTATGATTTCTACCACCAAATCCGTCGCCAATGCTTTCATAGGATTCGCCCAATTCGTTTTTGATCAAATACATACAAACATGACGCGGCAACATCAAATTCTTATGTCTGTCCTTACCGACAATCGCTTCGGAAGTCACTTTGTAATATTCCGCCACAATATTCAAAACATCCAGCGCGTTCTTTGCCACTACGCGACCTTCCCTATTTTCAATATCATAGCCGATAATTTTTTGCGCTTTGTTCATTCTTTTCATGATCTCCGCCGCAGAACGAATCGTCGCAACCTGATCACAAAGCTGACATTCAGCCATAATCTGACGCAAAATTCCTTCCAATTCACGTACGCTCGTCTGCGCATTGGTTGCGACAAAACTCAAAACTTCCGGATCGATAATAACCTGATATTCCCTGCATTTCTGATGCAAAATAGCCAAACGGGTCTCAAAATCGGGCGACAAAAGTTCCACCACCATGCCCATGCCAAAACGACTTGTTATCCTCTCATCCATGCCTTGCAATTCCGCCGGAGCTCGATCACTGGTGATAACAATTTGTTTGTTTCCATCGTAAAGATCGTTGAAAGTATGGAAAAATTCCTGCTGGGAAGAATCCTTGCGCGCAAAAAATTGCACGTCATCCATAAGGAAAACATCCACTTTGCGATACTGATCCTTAAAAGCCTTGGTATTGCGCTTACCTATGGCCTCCACCACTTCAGTCACAAATTTCTCGGCGGTAACATATTTCACAATTTTATCGGGAAAATTTCTCAAAACCTCATTGCCAATAGCCTGAATCAAATGTGTTTTTCCCAAACCCACACCCCCATAAATATAAAGCGGATTATAAATTCCTCCGGGCATATTGGCCACAGCGCAACAAGCCGCGTGCGGCAATCTGTTATCGCGACCGATAACAAAATTATCCAAAGAATATTTATTGTTCATCATCTGGCTGACAATTTTGCCGGAAGACAGACCCTTTACCACCGCCACCTCATTCACATTGCGAACCTTACGCACTTTTTTCTCGGTCTCCGGCGCAAAAAGATTCTGCACGTTCACACCATTGCCACCGACTTGTCCGTAGGTCAATTCAACTTTAAAATCAGTCTTTAAAATTTCTCCATTCAATTCTTGAGCGGCCTGCAAAACCTTTACCGCGTAATGCTGAACAATCCAGTTCAAGGCAAATTCCGTGGGAATTCCCACGGTCATCAAGCCATTTTCAACAGCCACCACATTGGTATTTTGAAACCAGGTAATAAAATGCGCCTTCTTGATGGTCGGCTGGAGACGGCGCAGCACAGAGACCCACAATTCTTTGTTTGTCATAGGAAACGAAAATAAAAAATTTGCCCTTTTTTGGAAATAAATTTCAAGCCCAATCGAAAAATATTTCGGCCCCCATATTAACATGTTCACACCCCCTTACAAGGCCTAAAAACAGCCAAAAATAAGCTTCAACTAATAGGTGCGCACCAACCCATTCAACACTACATTTAGTAAAAAACTATAAACTAAAAAACAAATTCATCATTCCATCAAGACTCCCAGACTACAATTCCGGCAAGCTCGGCAAGCACAAAGTTTGTTAGAAAGTTTTTACTTATGAAAAAGTCGCACAATATCACTGTAGGTAACGACCAAAATCAGCAGCATAATTAGAAAATATCCCAGCGCGTGAATCCAGTTTTCCCATTTTTGATTTACCCTCCGCCCAATAATCAATTCAACAATAATAAACAACAAACGCCCTCCATCCAGCGCCGGAAAAGGCAAAATATTAATCACCGCCAGACTCAAAGACAGTACCGCCACAAAACGTAGCAGTGGAATCCATCCCTCCTGCACAAATTGATGGGTCATTTGCGCAATACCGACTGGCCCGGAGACAGTCTCCGGCACTTCACCGCTCTTTACCAGCCCTGCCACAAAATTCGTAAACATTTTCGCCGTTGTCACCGACATTTTCCAGGTCTCACCGAGAGATTTATAAGCCGCTATATAAAAGGGATACTTTTCATTTTTAATTTCCTTCACCGAAGCCACTTGGTCGGTATTATAAACACTAATTCCCTGATCATCGACATAGTTCATCAACTCCGAAAGCATCACGCCCACACGACCGCTGGCATCGGGCTTCATTTCATAAAACAACTGCTGACCGCCGCGATCAATCAAATAAGCCAATTGCTCGTTTTTATGATCCCTCACATACTTCACGATTTCGGCGCTATCATTCATGGCCTTGCCGTTTATCGTCAAAATAATATCCTCATTTTTGAGTC
Organism: Candidatus Peregrinibacteria bacterium; assembly: GCA_016235895.1. Lineage (GTDB taxonomy): Bacteria > Patescibacteriota > Gracilibacteria > UBA1369 > LOWO2-01-FULL-3 > JACRIB01. Next base: position 4,233 of record JACRIB010000077.1, read on the forward strand.
CGGCTTTTTCCGCCGCCGAGCCCGAAACAATACTGGAAACAATGACCTGACGCGCCTGACTGCGTTCCACAATCACCGGCTGAATCAAACCATCACGGTAAACGATATACTCCAATTTGGGCACACCACGAATCAGAGTTTCATATTGGGGAATGCCAAAAATCTGCTGACCGTTTACGCTCAAAATCACATCCTCCGAATGCAAACCCGCATGGTAAGCGATAGTATTCGGTTTCAAATCATAAATCCTCACGCGCGGAAAATCACCAAAATCATAAAAATTAAGACCGAGTTTTTGTGGCACATCTTTCTTGATGTTTGCAGAAGCAATTTGTAAAGTACCCGGCTGGCCATTACGCACAACGCCAAAAGTTTTCGCCGGATTTTGCGTAATTGAAGCCAAATTATTTTCATCAACCCGCTCACCGTTAATCGCATAAATAACATCATTAGGTTGAAAACCGGCCTCTGCGGCAAGACTTCCGGCATCAACCAGTTTAACTTTCACCCCTTGTTCCAAAACAATCCGCCCATCATTCACCGCATTCAAAACATCATCCGGACCCAAAATCGGCTGCATCCCAACGGTAAAACCCACAAACATCAAAATCCATGCCAGCAAAAAATTCATCACCACTCCCGCCACAATCACCTTCACTCTGGCTCTCATCGGCTGAGCGGCAAAACTCCGCTTGCTTCTAAGCAACCTGAGATCACCTTGATCCTCTCCAAACATTCTGACAAAACCCCCAAACGGAATCCAATTCACCGAATAAATTGTCTCACCCTTTTTCTTGCCCCAAATTCGCGGCGGCAAACCAAAACCAAACTCCTCCACTTTAATCCCCGCCCTCTTGGCCATAATAAAATGACCAAACTCGTGCACTAAAACCAGAATCGAAAAAATAACGATAAAAGCAATTACTGTTAGGACATAGGACATGAGGAGGAATTAAAAATTAAACGGTCATGACATCTTGTTCTTTTTGCTTGGCCAGTTCATCAATCCTCTTATTCATCGCATCCACATTATCCTGCAATTTTTTGACGGAAGTGCGCAAATCATCTTCGGTAATTTCACTTTTGGCCTCCATTCCTTTAAGCAAATCATGCGCGTCATGTCTGGCCGTTCTCACACTTATGCGCGCCTCCTCCGACAATTTTTTCACAACTTTAGTCAAATCCCTGCGACGCTCCTCTGTCAAAGGCGGAATATTAATTCTCACCACAATTCCATCATTTACCGGATTTAGTCCCAAACCACTACCCACAATCCCCTTTTCAATCGCCGCCAAAACCGAACGATCCCAAGGCGCTATTACCAAAGTTCTTGGCTCCGGCACGGAAATACTGGCCACCGCCTTAATTGGCTGAATACTGCCATAAATCTCCACATGCACATTTTCAACCATCGCCGGATTGGCGCGACCCAATTGCAATCTGTTAAACTCGTCTTTCAAATGATTCACGGCCTTTTCAAACTCTTGAGAAGCCACGTTTAACGCTTGATCTGAAGTCATATCTTAAATTGTTAATTAATTAGCGTCCCTATCTTATCTCCTTTCACAGCTTTTTCAATACTTCCTTTTTTATTCAAATTGAAAACGAGCATCGGCATTTTGCCTTCCTTGCAAAGCGAGGCACAAGTCAAATCCATTACCCCTAAGCCCTTTTCGATCACTTCCTGATAACTTATTTGTGTGTATTTTTTGGCGTCCTTAAATTTCATCGGATCTTTGTCATATACATAATTTACTTTTGTCGCTTTCAAAAGAACATCGCATTTAATTTCGAGCGCGCGCAGAGCCGCAGCCGAATCGGTGGTAAAAAACGGGCTGCCGGTTCCTCCGGCAAAAATCACGATTCTGCCTTTACTAAGGTCATGTCTCGCACCTTTAACAGTGTAAGTTTCCAGCGCTTTTTCCGCCGGAAAACTACTCATCGCCCGCGCGTTCGCACCCACATTTTTCAAAGCTTCTTCAAATGCCAAAGCATTCATCACAGTCGCAAGCATCCCCATATTGTCGGAAGTCACACGATCAAATTTCAAGTTTTGAAAATCGCGATAGCGCCAAAAATTTCCACCCCCAATCACCACCCCGATTTCACAACCGATTTTCTGCAAGCCGTAGACCTCTTTTGCCAATTCTATAATTACTTTTCCATCAATTCCCTCGCCGCTTTTACCACCAAAAACTTCTCCTGAAAGTTTCAGCAAAATTCTTTTATACTTTAACTTTTGCGCCATAAATTTTTACGCGTTAGCTTTTAAAATAATCCAAGTCACGATCACTCCCAGCACAATTCCAATCAGAAAAAACGCCGGAATTTTCTTGCCGTCATCCTTTTCTTCATGTGCGTTTGCCAAGTCCGCAAGAAGATCAGTACTGATAATCACATCCTCATCCAAATGTTTATCAAAAATTTCCTGATAAGCATGTGTCGCGATCAAGTTTACAAATTTATCAAATTTCACTTTCACTTTGTCGTGGGGGTGCATGGCCGCGCTCTCGCCCGCAGTTAAAGGAGTGGCTGGGATATGCTCTTGCGTTCCAACCGACCCATGCCTCTCCTCGGGCACACGATTAATTTTAAACTCCGGTTCGTCAGCGGAATTTCGCAGATCAATCACCCCGTCATCATTTTTTCTTGAACTATGAGCCATAGCCGAATCCTAGCACAAGTATATTGCGAATTCAAATTTTCTGCTATTTTAAGTGCATGAACGAAAATTTCAAAAAAATTTTACCTGAAATCAAAAAGCATTTTAAAAATGCTCGCGGCAGTCACGACTTTGATCACGTGGAGAGAGTGCTAAAAATGGCTCTGTACATTGGAAAAAAAGAAGGAGCTAATTTGGAAATTCTGAGACTCGCCGCCATTCTTCACGATATAAAACGCAAAAATGCGGACAAAAATAAAGGTAAAACCGACCACGCAATTAGCGGCGGTGAAGTAGCTATGGAAATTTTGCGCAAATATAAATATGATAAAAAAATTATCGCCGCAGTACACCATTGCATCACCGCACACCGCTTTCGCACTGACAGCAAGCCAAAAACATTAGAAGCAAAAGTACTTTTTGACGCTGACAAATTGGACTCAATTGGAGCGATCGGCGTAGGACGCGCTTTTCTTTTTGCGGGAGAACTAAAAGCCAAATTGCATAATTCAGGAATGTCAGACGCCGAAATTCTTGCAACCAAAGAATTCAGCAAAGAAGATACCGCCTACCGCGAATTCCTGGTAAAACTCCGCTACATAAAAGATCGCATGCACACGCGCACAAGCCACCGTCTAGCCAAAGAACGGCACGACTTCATGGTGAAATTTTTCAAAAAAATGAAAAAGGAAATGGACGGAGAAGTTTAACCATTTATAAGCACTTGCCAAAACCAAGCTTGTTTCATAATTCCCTCCGACATTTCGTCGGAGGACTTTCCAATCTGTTAATTTTGACAAGTCAATTTTCGCGCATTATCTCACAGCCCTCAACGCCACCCTCCCTCTCGACACCCCCTTCACTCCCTTGATCGCCAATTGCCCACACGCACCCGAAACCTCTTGTCCAAAAGTATAACGCTGCGTCACGGTCACACCATTTCGCTCCAATTCTTCCTTGAATCTGCGCACACTTTCATGTGATGGCGGCGTAAATCGGCCCGTCGGATTGTACGGAATTACGTTCACCACAAACAAATGACCCAAGGCTTTCTTCAAAACATCAGCCAATTCCCTGGCAGTTTCCACAGAATCATTCAGCTCACCAATCAGCAGATATTCAATCATCACCTTGCGATTGGTTTTCTTTATATATTCACCCACGGTTTTCAGCAACAGCTCGATCGGATCACTCTTATTCACCGGCATAATTTCATCCCTCATTTTATTATTCGGCGCATGCAGCGAAATCGCCAGATTAATCTGCAACGGTTCATCCGTCAACTTTTGAATTCCTTTCACAATCCCACAAGTGGAAACCGAAATATGGCGCGCCGCGATGCCAATATCC
>JACRIB010000015.1 GCA_016235895.1 Candidatus Peregrinibacteria bacterium
TTCAAACCAGCAGATGTCGAAGTCGATTGAGATGCATTCATTAAATTAGCAATGAGAACATATGGATAAAAATACAATTGAAGAGGAAGAACCTGAAAATATTAAAAATGAAGATTGGCGGCTGCAGGCGATAACTACTTTAGCTAAAGAGTTTAGAGGACCCAGTGGTCATGTCAGTCCAATTGGAAGTCCAGTTATCCAAATGGGACAAGTTCATTTTGATGGAAATGTGCTGGGTTTTGGATTGCCAAACACTACCGCACTTTATTTAAATTTGTCACATAAATTTTTTCTTGAGTCTCAAGTGTATGTACAAAGTGATTTTTATAAGAAGAATAATCCTAAGGAGCCAATGATATATGCAAAATCTGATCTGGAAATTTTTGATTATCTGGAAAAGAGAATTGCTTCTATAGTTTTTGCTTTTACTGCGTTGGAGTCTTTTGTTAATCAGAGGGTTCCGGATGATTTTGTTTATGAAGTGGAGCGTAAGGATAAAAAATGCGTTGAGAAGTATAACAAGATACAAATTGAAAAATTTTTAAATCTTGACGTTAAGCTTGGCGAAGTCTTGCCACTGGTAATGAAAATCTTATCTCCAAGAGGTAAGACAGCTTGGAACGGTTATACGAAGTTGAAAAAAATAAGAGATAGGTTAATTCACATAAAAACTCGCGACACTAACTCTCATGGTGTTGATGACGATAGCGTGTGGCATGAATTGTTAGATAAAAAGTCTCCTAATTTTGCTAAGCAGGCAAAAGAAATTATTGAATACTTCCATCCATCTGGAGGGTTTAGGCCACGATGGTTGAAAAAAATTCCATTTTAGCTCCAATGTTTGGGGTATTAAAAAAATCTATTTGGTAAAATTAAAATATTCCCATGAAATCAACGCTATAAATCTGCGTATAGACTGCTGTAAAATTACCGTAAAAACGCCTTGAAACTAGCTATCTATTTTTTCGTTCCGTTTTTGCGCTATGTGTTATTTTGGCTTAGGCATGCTGTTAATTCGGTATTTATTTATGTGATTTTGCTGGTTGAGTTTCGCGGCACTGTATTTGCATTTTTAAGGCTGAATTTTTCCCGTATTTTTCCTGTGCATATTTTTTTGGAGTTATGGTTGATGTAGGCTATCGTTTCCCATTATATTGGTTCCCATATCTGTTAAGGCACATGATCTTTCAATATATCTTTCTGTGGTGCTCGCTCTACTATGGCCCAAAAAATGCCCTATGTCTTTCATGCTTAGGCCACGGGTGTTTAACGTAGTGGCTACGTAACGGCGAAATCCGTAGGCAATGACCTTGAAGCCCAATTCTTTTGAAAGTGCTCTGAAAAGGCCTCTCATTCCTTTTTGAGTCCAGTTGCCTTGCTTTGATGTAGAGATAAATAGAGCTGTTTCATTTTGTCGAGAAAGAGACCTGTGGTGAACATAGGATTCATAACTGTCTCTCAAATGTGAAGGCAAGTGATAATAACGGTTTCGGCCTTTTTGTTTTTTCCCTCGTATGACCAGTTTATATGTGTTTCCTTCCAAGGCAATGTCTTTCATTTGAATATCGAGAAGCTCGCATGGTCTGGCTCCGGTGAAGCGAAGCAAGTCTATAAAGAAAATATTTCTTAATCTTTGGAGACGTGTTTGGCGCCTATCATGGACGCGTGCAACCAAAAGTTTAATCTGTTCTTCGCTTAAAGTGTATTGTTCGTTGATATCTCCTTGCAGCGATCAATTTTAGTGATGTTGTTGTTGGTGATGTACTCATGTTTATAGAGCCAGAGGAAGTATGTATTTAAGTTTTTGAGGTATGTGTTGTAGGTGGTATTTGAAATGCTTGTGCTGTTTTTATATGCGAATAATTTCTCTTCAATAATTCTGGGAGTATTAATTTGTTCGATGGAATATAGATCAAGGGTTTTTACTACAAAGCGGAGTAGGTCTCTTATGCGTGCTACGGTGACTGCACTCTTGCCAGTACGGAGATATTTTTCAACAAATTCAGGCCAGTATTGCCACAGCGGTGTTTCGCCTGGATTCACAAGTTTGTTAAACTCTTCAAGCCGTGGTGTTTCAAATAATTGTTTCAATTTTTCTTCCAACATGTGAATCGTTCAGTGTGTAATTCTGGGAGAATTTTAGTACACACCCATGTTGGATGATACGATCTATGTTTTGCAAAATATAAAAAGTGTCACAAGCTACAGAGACTTGATTAAATCTCGGATCTGGTAATAAAAATTTCGTACATCGGTATCGTTGTATGTGATGCCTCTTAAATTCTTTTTCATGGAGCTATCCTTGATTATTTCAGATATTTGTTTAAATGAATTTTTCACTTTATCTTTTTCGTGCTGTTGTCTTAATTCATAAATCTTTAGCCATAAGTCGATGTTTGAGTATGTTCTTTTAACTCCGTGTTTTTTATTTAAGACATCAAGGATGTCGGGGCGTGGGAGTTTGTTTTCGCGGCTTAAATCTTTAATCTGTTTTATTGTATCTTTCCAAGCCCGACGCAATTCTTTCTCGGTCATCATTTCTTCGATAATCAAAACTAGCGCGGGTTCATCCAGCTCAATGGTTGATTTGAGATTGGCAGTATGATGGTAGACACGAATTTTTGGATTGATTGGTTCGGTAACTTGAATATAACAATAAGTTTGGTTACTTTTATTGATTGGAATGAAAAAATCTTTCATTAAAGCTTGTAAGTCCTCTGAGCTTGGGGCGAAGTGATCTTTTGGATTATTGCTACGTAAAGCCTTAACGTCCGTTTTAAAACGGACGGAACTTGTTAGTAAAATTCGCAAGTATTTAATCAGACCTTCGGAAATTCCTTCGTAGATTATGTTCATGTATTAAAACTATAAATATGTCTATTCTAAGCCATGTTTGCTTTCTTGCAAAGTGTTTGTTTTTTGAAGCTGATGTGCTAGTATTCGCTCGTTGACCAATCTAGTTTAATTACCTTAGCGGGCATTGTCGTGCCAGAAAGCGTCTCATTGACGTAACACTGGGCGGCGTGCCAATGAGGCTGCTCGCAAGGGTAACTGGATTGGGTCAACCACGCCGTCCATTTTGCGTGTTACGCTTTTTTATTTTTTTATCTCCGATTATGGAAAACATTTTTCTCCTCCTGATGCTCATTTCCATTGCTTGCCTTTTTATTGGTCGCAAAAAACCAGAATGCTTTAAAAGCATCTTGAAGGATAAAGCTACAAAAAAGGACGTTACGATAATATTTGGAATTATTGCTGGTGTGTTTTTTGTATTGTTTGGCATTGTTACTAATCGTAACGAGCCTGTTGAAAATACAGCTATCAATCAACATGCAACAAGTACTCAAGCTCCGGCAATTCAAATACCGCAATATGAAATCGTAAAAAAAGGCGAGAATAATTCAATTATAAATCTTGATATTTTCACGCAATCAAAAGATGACAATGCAATTACTCTGCTAAATGACAAATTGGTGAATGATTATGCACCAGACTACGTCAGTTTCTTGATGATTAGATATTTTGATGATCAAAATATCGCGAAAACTTATGATGACCAGTTGGGAAAAGCAGGCGACAACGAAAAAGAGGCCGACAAGCTTTTTTCGCACTGGAGTTACGAACTTCTATTTAACAGAAGCACAGGTAAAAAAGAGCTCTTGAAAAATGTAAATAACGACTGGGTCAGCCTTAAAAAATATTAAATTTATTATTTAACTTTTTACTTTATGGGAGTGATTGTATTTATAATCGTTGTTGTGTCCATCTCGGTTTTTCTTTTAAAACAATTTGATAAAGTCGCAGGTAGAGGGCCAAAGCAAATAAAAGACGGTATAAATTCGTCAAAAATAGTTAAGGATGACAGAATTCAATGCTCAGAGTGTGCTGAAATGATTAAGCCTGAAGCAAAAAAATGCCGTTTTTGTGGAGCAGAGGTGAAAAAATAAATATGTTATAATTAATTCTAATCCAAAATTATGAAAAAACTTTTATCATCTGCATTGATCGCCATTCTCGCTCTTACAACGTCAAACGTTACTTTCGCTGATTATGGCAAACAAACTAAAACCTCAAGCTGTCAGGCTATCAACGGACTTCCTGATCCAGCATGCACGCCTGGTGCTGTGCTAACAACAGATTCAAAAGTGATTTGCGTTACCGGCTACACTAAAACTGTTAGGCATGTTTCTTTAAAGACAAAGAAGGATGTTTTTGCTGAATACGGTATTCCGTATTCAAAACATGGAGATTATGAAGTTGATCATTTGATCAGTTTGGAACTTGGAGGCAGTAATGATATTTCAAATCTTTGGCCAGAATTGACGAAGGGTGATAGTGGGTCTTTGATCAAGGATAAATTGGAAAACTCTCTCCATTCACAGATTTGTAATGAAAAACTTAGTGTCACTGATGCTCAGAGTCAAATATCGAGTGATTGGGTAACATACTGGGCTGCTTCTGGTAAGAGTTCAGCTTCAACAAAGATCACATCTGATAAGTCTGCAAAAACTGTTTCAGTCGTTAAACAGGGCAAATCTACAACACCAGTCGATTCATCTATTCCGGTAGGCGCTACCGGTAAATGCAAAGACGGTACGTACACCGAGGCAACAAATCACAAAGGTGCTTGCTCCCATCATGGAGGAGTCGAGAAGTGGTTGTAGCTCAAGGACTCCCCAGATGACACTGGGTTGGTCCTCGCTCGATACAATTATGTTAATCGTAACTGCAGACTCCTATGGACAGTTTTTTTGACGCTGACTCATTGGGTGGTCGCGCATGTCATTGCGCTTCTTGTTTTACGGCTGCCACTTTCCCTAAATCGAGTTAGGGAACTAAAATTCCCCTTTAGCTGACAGCGACTCATCTAGTATGCGTGACCTCGGGTACGAACCCGTGATTCAGTGCGCTAGTGGAAATTAACGCCAGGGGAAGTCAAAAATTTTGCTAACATATTTGAATGTTAAAAAATAATGATTCCCCGAAGGGACCTAACTATAGCACTTCGAGAAAAGCTGGATCAAGTGATTTTTTCTTTGAATAAATTGTCGACATGGTTTTAGGCATAGAATGTTGAGATGCGGAAAAGGAAGAAGTTAATATCGCGAACACCACGAACTAAAGCCCTGAATCCTTTGAGTTTTGCGTTGAA
>JACRIB010000076.1 GCA_016235895.1 Candidatus Peregrinibacteria bacterium
CATCTCATTTAAAAATTTATCTTCCACTTTGAAACGACGATTTTTTTCGGCGTAGTTGGCCTCGCCATCTTTTGGCGCGATGGAAGGATCGTGCTGCATGAGAAATTTGAAAGCCATTTTGGACATGGCTTTGGCAAAACGGTATTTGTTATTGGCGTCGAAGCCTGGATCGCTGCTGGACAATTCCGGATCCCAAGTCAAAAGGCCCATCAATTTACGCAGGGCGGAGTAGTCATTGTGAGGGATTGTTTTACCATATACTCCCAAATTGATCAGAGAAATCGGTGGCGGCTCAAGAGCTTTGGGCATAAATTTGCCGGTAATGTAATCGAATTTAGCCATGGAGCGGGCTACCAAATCCAGCGGTGAACCGGCATGGCAAGTCAAACAAGGCGGGTAGGTCAAAGTGGGATAAAGTGATCCGGCGGGAGGTGGCGGGAGTTTGCGGCTACCGAGCGAAAGCACATCCAGATCATAGAATTGACGTAAAAGAAGCAGTGAGTCATTACGATGAACATTGGTTTTGGTGGAAGGGTGTCTGCCAAGCCACATAATGTCGGTAGGCAATCCGCTCACCGGAATCTCTGTGACCACCTGGGCCTGCAAACGCGCCAGCCAATTATCCGGCTGTCCCTGAGCCGGCTTAATGCCGGGCGTGACGATGTATTGGGCAGTGCCAAGTTCTTTGATCGAACGATCGTTCTTCACCATCCAGGCAAAGAGATTTTGTGGAGAATCGACGATGTCGCCTGTGTCAAATTGACTCCAGTCGATGCCGTAAGTATCAGCAATCAATTCAGATACTTTATTCTTTTTGTCATTCTTTTTATCGTTAGCGAGGCCGCGTGTGAGAGTAATGTCGTTGAGATTGGTTTTCAGCCAGTCGTAAAAACCCGGGCTATTGGTGGCGACGAGCAGCATTTGTCTTAATTGATCTTTGGTCTGAATCTTTGGTTCATTATCGGGAATATCCGCGCCGGTGACGTTGCGCAAAAATTTTAGATAAACCGCACTGGAGTTTGCTAATTCAAGGTCAGCAAAAAAATCTTTATTATCCAGTATTGGGTCTTCACAATCTGTGCTGATTTGCGGAGGTTCCGGAAGTTTGCCGTCTTTTATCCCACCGAGACTTTCAACATATTTTCTTATATCAGCGGAAAATTGCGTCAATTGAGTCACTTGAGCTTGATCCAAAGATTGTTTGCCACCACCGTGTTTAGTTCCATCTTTTTCTTGCGGATGAGTAACAATGTAGGGCTGCCCATTAGCGTCGAGGATTGAGGAAACGCGATAAAAACCATTAAAAGAAGTTTGTAAATTGGCGGCATCCGGACTGGCGTCCCACTCCCAACCATGCTGGTTTTGAGGCTGCCAGCCAACGCCTCCGGGACGATGGCAGGGTGTGCATTGTGCGACAGTCGTGGCCAAACCTTGAAATTCTTGTACCAGCTGGTGCTGTTTGTCCGGTGGACAAGCTGTAGTATGGGCGGTTTTGTTGTCATCCACAAAAGCGGTACCGCTACTGGCCGTTTGTGGTATTTGTTTCGCGTCGGGAAACGGCTGATCGCTCCCCTTTGTGCAACCGATTGCACTTAAAGCCTGCGTGACCAACACCAGAGAACTTGCGGCAACGGCACTGCGTAAGCGTTCGAATATTGATGAGGTTCTATCGGGTTCCGCTGATAGACGCTCGTGAATGTCTGACTGATTTTCGGATAAATTTAAAGGCATATTTTAATTTGTTTTTTGTGCTGCAAACTTGGCGATCACGTCCGTGCCGGTGGCGTCGGTCAATTTGGTATTGACCGGGAAATCCATTTTGTCCACGCCGGCCAAAGATTCTCTGTAGGCCGTCAAATCGGCGTAGTTGCCACTAGTACCAGGTTTCAGGTCCAGTTTATTATCAACTGCGCCAATCACGCGACCGCCTTTGGGAACGCCTTCACCAATGAAAAGTCCGCGGCCGATACCGTGGTGGGCGTTGGGGTCGCCGGAATTCAAGTCGCTGAAATTTGTCGGAGCGCGACCAAAATCACTGATGAATTCTATTCTGATTTGGACCGGTGAGACTTTTGCTTCGGCATAAGTGAGGATTGCGTCTGCAGCGGTAAATTTTGTTTGATTCAGAGCCATTTGTTTGGCGCCGTCCTTCTCGCCGTGGGTGTCGTGTCCACCAATTTGAAGAGCAACCGCCGCCACATAACCATCGGCAAATAATTCCGTGGCGATGATGCCGGCTTGAATCAAAGGATTATTTTTGTTGGCTTGAATTTTGTCTACAAGAGCAAGCATTTTTTTAATATCATCAGCGGCGTTTTGAGCAACCAGGCGGTCCTGACCGATGGCTTGCATTCCGGGCAAAACTCTTTTTCCTTTATTGTTTACACCTTTGGATAATTGGGTTACTTCCTCCAGGCGGCGTGCGACGAGATATTCCGCGGCTCCCGGAGTCAAGATTTGGTCGCCGGAAAGAGTTGTATTGGGATTGGCTAAAGTTGCCAATTTATTGAGATCGGCAACAGGATTTGGGACTACAAGTCCTCCGGGAAATTCCAATCCGCCGGAAGTTACCAGAGCGAAAGGATCGCCTTTGCCGTAGGCAAAAGCAATTTGCGCGGGAACCGAAGGCATCATCATGTCATCGCTACCGACAAAAGCACGATGAGTGCCGGTCTGATGAGAATTTGTCTGCTGGTCGATCAGGACGGACATCGTCTGGTCGCCGCGTTTTTCCAAAAAATGAACGAGCTTACCGCTGGCATCCGGTACCATCAGGTAATTTTGTGGAGCCGCCGCTTGATTTGATGGTGGCGCGGTGAGATTTCCATATTGATTATTCGTTGCCCCCTGCCAATTCAAACCCCAACGCCAATCGGCGCCTCCCTGCTCATAAAGCTGAATAACGCCCGTTTGTTTAGCCGCGTCCGGCGAGTCCGCAAGCGTCTTTTGGGATCTTAGTGTTAAGCCGGCGACGACACCGGTTCCCGCCAGCAGCATTAATAAAAATTTTCTTCTGGAATGGGGTGTGTTGAGGGCTAATTGCTCAATGGCTGCTGTCCCAATAAATGCCAGACTTCCAGCTTGCAGCAAATTTCTCAGGTGTGGAGCTACGTGAGTGCGATTAACCTCGCCCGGCATTCTGCGCGGAGTCTGTTCGTGCATCACGTTGGTAAGATAAAACTGAGCGTCTTTGCTCTCCTGACATTCCGTATCGGGAAATTCATCAAGACCTGTGATACCGGGGAATTCTACAGGATTTACTTGGCCGGTTGATAATTGATCTTCAGGCATGTTGAGTTGACTGAGTTGGTATGATTTGGCTACACCATAACAATTTTCAAGGATTAGTCAACAAAAAGGCCCGATTTATAGAGCCTTGTCTTCATCGCCACCTCTCATTTCTTCCTTGCTGGCATGACAAGCTTTGGCGGCGTCTTTAAATGTTGACCATGCGGCTTTTTTTGCTTCGTTCATGGCTTTACGAGCCGTTTTCCAAGTACCCTGGAAATCGGACCAGGCTTTCTTGATAGCGTCGTGACGTGCTGTTTTGTCTGTCAAAGTCCAAGCGGCATTGAGGGCTGTCATTCTGGCTGTAAGAGCGGATTTTACAGAAGTATAATATGCGTCGAGCGCGGTAATTACGGCTGTCTCACGAGCGTTGACCGCCGGTTGCATGCAAGCGATATCGGCTGTTTGTTCTGCCTCCTTTGCTGCTTTTTTGTCGGCTTTTTTCTTATCCTTGAATTCCTTCTTCTCAGCTTTTTGTTTATCATGGAATTCTTTTTTCTCCGTCTTTTGCTTTTCGTTGAAATCTTTATTGGTGTCGGTGGTACCGGCACCTGTGTTTGTCGTGGTGGTCGTTGTGGTGGTACCGGTCGTTCCCGTGCCTGTGGTAGCCGCGTCATCGGCAAAAGCCGGAGCTACGCTTGTGGCCATCAAGCCTACTGCTAACATGGCAGAGATAACGCGTTTGGAGATCATAAATGTTTGGTTAAAAATTAAATGATTCGTAGGTGAATACTACTCGGAATGAAAAATATTACAAAATTATTTCCAAAGTCTGCGCGCGCAGACTTTTTGATACAAAAAATGGCTAGAATAAGACATTTCTTCTTTAAGAGCGGTGGTGAAACAATTTTTGCGCAGATGCGCATACCGGAGAACCCGGCTAAACTATTCCCTGATCCATCCCTTTATCCAGACATGCTTTTGTTTACCAACACCATCAACGATTTTATATGATATGATTTTTTGTTGTGTACGAAGGATTTCTATAGCGTCTTTAACCTTGGCTATAGCTTTTTCGGTCTTGGCTTCAGGATCGTATATTTGAATGATCGGTTGTTGTTTTTCGTCTGTCATAATTAATAAATAGCTTTAATTACTAAAATACCGTTTTCCTCATCTGCTTCAAGTTCATGCCCTTTGTATTGAAAAAAATTAATTCCTCCAAATGCTGCGCTTGAACCAAAAGAAACTCCTGGTCCAAATGATACTCCGCCGACTCTTATTTTTTTTATCGGTGACAAAGTACCATCCTTGTTTTCAGTGAAAACTTCGTTAAATTGGTATCTCATAGTTTTTTTTATTTGTGTGGGCATTTTAGCATTTTGTGAAATATAAATAAAATTTGGATGAAGCTTTCGTGTTGCCCCGCTCAAAGTTTTAGGTCGATTACTCCAATCGACATCCGCCTTAGCTTGACCTTAGCTTTGGGCATGTTGAGCGGGGCTGAATCTCATTTTTTTTGCGTTTTCCTATGACGCACGCTTAGTTTTACAGACCAAAGTTAAAATTTTCTTAAAATTTTTCTAAAATCGAATAAATTGATCTGTTATATTTTGCTTGCAGAGATACACATTTCGTTTTCCTTTAGCCTTTCCAATCTGTAAGCTTTCCGGAAAAGTTTTTTTGTGCTTTAATTAGTGTGATTTAAAAAAATTATGAACTACGAATTGACCCTACAACAAGCCGAAAATCATCAAGCAGACGCGCACCCCGCGCGGCACGGAGGTCGATTACTCCAATCGACATCACGCCTTAGCGAGACCTTAGCATCGGACGGCTTTGGCAAAAGCAAATCGGCTGATGATAAAACATTGCTTAAAATCTGGATAAAAGTACGCAAAGATTCTCAAATTCCGGAATTTGACACAATTACCGAGTGCAAATGGTCGTTTGAAGGCGAGGATAATTTGCGCAAATACACGGAAAGATTGGTTGAGCTGGTGAATGAAAATGGCGGTATTTTTGTAGAGGATGCGCTGAAGTTACAAGAAAGAGACATTTTTTCAATGGTGGATGAAAAAATTCATCCAAGTGAGGCCTTTGTAATTCCGGCTCTGCGAGCGCTGAAAAAAGCGATTGTGAATTATTTTGAAAATACCAAACAGGATGAGCGTATGCGCAAAGCGACGGAAACGATAATTTGCCATTGCCGTCATGTGACGGACGCGGATATTCAGGAGTCGATTGAAAAAGGTTGCAAAACTTTGGAAGAAATCAGTATGGCTACGGGCGCGGGAACCGGCTGTAACAGCTGTATTGGTAGAGTAACCGAAATTCTTTCAGGTCGAAAAAAAACTGCTTTGGGCAAGTTTAATTGATTAAGGACCCTCTGAAAAACACACTTTCTACTGCAAATTTAAAACTATGACTGCAAATTATTCACAACTCGTCGACGTATCTTATCTGATACGCCTTCCTCGTTGTTCATAATTTTCGCTCAAATTTTTAAATTTTCGTAAC
>JACRIB010000078.1 GCA_016235895.1 Candidatus Peregrinibacteria bacterium
ACGCTTCAGCGGAAAGTTTCAATGCAAAATTAAAAGGATTTCGATCGTTGTTAAGAGGAGTCGGAAATATTAATTTCTTCCTTTTTCGTGTTGAAAAATTATTCGCCTAAAATTTTCTCCATGAAAAAATCGTATGATCCATTTTTTGTTTTCCATGCAAGCCGTTTAATTCAACACTCTCGGTAGGGCACTTGAGCTTTGGCCGGTTTTTTGGTATAATTGAGAGAAATAAAAACAAAAAATTATGGCACCAACCGATATTCCAAAAGAACAACAAGCAGCGTTTGAAAAATTTAAAACCGAGGGGTTTGTAAATCCGGATGGTAGTTCATATGATCCGGACACCAAAATTTATACTCGTGCCAATGGTGATCCGACTCCCGCTCACACTGTTGCCAATGTTCCTCCGGAGAATGCTTTTGCCTACAGAAAAGAAGGTTACAAGCCTTTTAAGGAAGCACAAAAAGCTGCTGTTGAAGGGCAAAAAGCCGGGGGTCAGGCGGAGGTAAAAAAGGAGACCGGAACCGATGTTGCCCATGAGCGTACCGTTGTCGAACTGGAGTTTTTGAAAGGCAAAATGGGAGCGAATTTCGAGACCTTGATGAAGACTTTTAATCTTGAAGGACAAAAAATTGACGGAAATATTAAATTCAACAAAACTTTGGTTTTTGCCGCTTTTAAAGGTGATTATAAAGTCAAATTTAAGAATATTTTTGGCGCCGCGGACTTGAACGCGGCGACTAAATTATTGAACGATAATTTGAAGGAGGAAATGGGTAATAAACCTTTGCAAAATAATGAAGTGGCGGATTTTCTGGCTGATATTTATGCCGTTTCCACTTTAAGGGCGGTGCAAGGAGCGTTTTACAAAAAATATCCACAGTATGCGAAATTCAGGGATTCTTTGGCAGATGAGGCATCTTACGATTTTTCCTATAAAGCGGAAATCGGTAAAAATTCCAATTTTGCTTGCAGTTTTGAAGCGGATAAAACGCAGACTTTTGAAGTGGATTATAAGTCTTTTGATGAAGCTCATCCACAACCAAAAGAGCTTACTTCAACTGAGAAAAATCTGCATGAAAGAGCCCATAATTTTAGAACTTCAACGGTTGGGAGAATGCTGGGATTTTTGGGGGTAATTTCAACCGGAGAAGGTCCGGAAGGAGAGACGCCGCCGCAAAAAGAAGCGCGTGAAGATAAGGCTTATGAAGACGCTTTGAACGGTAATAATTTTATCGCCAATTTTTTCATATTTTTTATGGGGGGCGGAGCGATGTTACAAGACGGCGGCGCTTCGATAAAGGAAGCTATTGCCGGTTTGGACCCAAAATATCAGAGTCTTGTTCAAAGTATTCAGAATAAAGTGCCAAAATTAATGGATACGATGGCTCAGGATCCTAAATATAAGGCGCCGGCGGATGCCATCGAGGCTGCCATGACGGAATTTATTGATAAAACCAGATTTGCCGAAATTTCAAAAGATCCGACGAAAATTCCCGAAGGTAAGACTTTGAAATTGAGTGAGCCTGTGGCCGCAAACGGCTTGACGATTGTTTTGGCCGAGGGAGCGGAGATGATCTTGCCTATAAAGGGGCATGCAAGAATTAATGGCAACCCTGAGGGTTCGGATGAAGCTACGAAATCTTTCAAGGGGAAGTTGGCAATAGTGGGAGATTTACCAAAAGATACTCTGTTTAAGGGTAAATTGAAGTTTGAAGTGGCCGGTGAAAAGAAAAAGGATGATAGGGAGCAAAAAGCTGCTTAATTTAACTTGTTTCACTTCTCTGCATGGGCTAGAATGGGCCTACTATGAAAAAAGTAAACGAGAGAACTTTGATTTTAATTAAGCCGGATGCAATTCAGCGCGGTTTGGTTGGGGAAATTACTACAAGATTTGAGCGTAAGGGTTTGAAACTTGTTGGAATGAAAATGATTTCTTTAAACGAGGCGGTTTTGCGTGAGCATTACGCACATATTGCCGATAAGCCGTTTTTTGCCGGTGTGGCTAAATTCATGCAAAGTACGCCGGTGGTGGCGATGTGTTGGGAAGGTTTGCAGGTTGTGGATACGGTTAGGAAAATTACCGGAATTACCAAGGCGCGCGAGGCCGATGCCGGATCTATTCGCGGAGACTTCGCGATGAGCGTGGCCTGTAATGTGATTCACGCTTCGGACACCGTTGAAAACGCCAAAAAAGAGGTGAAAAGATTTTTCAAGGAGGATGAGATTTTTGAATACGACAAGTCCGAATATATGCATGTGTATGCGGAAGATGAGCGTAGTGAATGATCAATTAAGGATTTTTTTAAATGGGTTTAAAAGAACTGGAACAAAAAGCGGCGCAGATCAGGCTTGGTACACTGGAAGCGCTTCATAGGAGTGGCCAGGGGTATGTGGGGAGCTGCATGTCTGTGGTGGAGGTTTTGGTGTCTTTGTATTATGGGCGACTTTTTGGCAACAAGTCGGTGATGCGATATGATCCAAAAATGCCCGGGGCCAAGGATCAGGATTATTTGATTTTGTCTAAAGGACACGCGGTACCTGTGCAATATGCAATTTTGGCGGATTTAGGTTTTTTTGATAAATCCGAATTGGATTTTTTGGGAAAACCGGGAGCGATGTTGAAGAGTCGACCTTCTTCGAAAGTGCCGGGGATTACCGCTTCGATGTTGTCTTATGGGCATGGGCTTTCCGTGGCTTTGGGATTGGCTTTAGCTTTAAAAATGGATAGAAAAATGCAGAAAGTCTTTGCGGTTTTGGGGGATGGAGAGTTGGTCAGTGGTCAGGTTTGGGAAGCGGCAATGATGGCGTCAAAATATAGATTGAATAATTTGGTGGCTTTTGTGGACAATAATAAGGTGCAGTCCGGACATTCTCTCACGGTGGATAATTTGCAAAGTAAATTTGATTCTTTTGGTTGGCAGGTGATTCAGGTGACCGATGGCCATGATTTTGATCAAATTTTGAACGCCGTACAGAAGGCTAATACGGTGACGCGCAAACCGGTCTGTATTTGGTGTCACACAATTGTTGGCAAAGGTGTGGAATTTGCCGAAAGAAAGCCGAGTTATCAAAGCGCGACCTTGAGCGACAATGAAATGTCCGCGATAATTCCGAAACTTAAAGAAATTTATGAGCAATACGCTGCTAAAATTGGGTAAATCTTTCAAGAACCTCGTGATTTTGGATACCGGATCAATGAAAAATCCGGTCAGCGAAGAATTTTTGAAGTTTTTTGGAGAACGTTATTTTGGCTTTGGGCTGGCGGAATCCAATATGATTTCGGCGGCGGCCGGTTTTGCGATTGCGGGAAAAACGCCAATTGTTTTGGGTAGCGCGCGTTTTTTATTGAGCACGGCTTTTGACCAGATTTATAATGATATTTGTTTGCCGAATTTGAATGTGAAAATTGTTGGTCTTGGCGGAGGAGATGTTGATTTGGAACTGGCGAGAATATTGCCGAATATGAAAGTGATGGAGGACGTGGGTGAGCATTTGCATGACGTCTCCGATGAAAGTTTTTTAACAAAAAAACTTGAGGAGCTTTTGATGGAATATGGGCCGGCGTATTTGAGAATTTTCTAAAATAATTTTAAAATTTGGAAGGTTTGTGATAAGATTGAGGCATGTCAGACTTTCCAATCAAAATTTTCTCGGGAACTTCTCATCCGCAGCTTGCAAAAGAAATAGCAAAATGCTTGGGATTACCGCTCTCGGAAATGCTGATTTCACGTTTTGCCTGTAAAGAAATTTATGCTAAACCTACGGAAACGGTGCGTGGCCAGGATGTTTTTGTGATTCAAACGGCGACGGAAAATGTAAACGAAGATTTGATGGAACTTTTCATTATACTTGATTCCTTGAAAAGATCTTTTGCCGGCAGAATACACGTAGTGATGCCACATTACGGCTATGCGCGTCAAGATCGCGTGGCCACTCCGCGCGAGCCGATTTCGGCAAAACTCGTAGCGGATCTTATCTCCACTGCCGGAGCGGATCACCTGATTACCATGAAGCTTCATAGCGATCAGGAACAGGGCTTCTTTAATTTTCCGGTGGATAATGTGAACACGGAAAGGTTTTTCGCGGATTATTTTAATAAAAAGAAAATCAAAAATTTGGTGGTAGTTTCTCCCGATGCCGGAGGCGCAAAAGATGCCAAAAAATTCGCGGATCTTCTCGGTGCGGAGCTCGCCATTATTCATAAAACTCGTCCCGCTCATAATAAAGCCCAAGTAATGCATGTGGTGGGCGAGGTGGCGGGGAAAACTTGTTTGATTTATGACGATTTGATTGATACAGGCGGCAGCGTGACCGCGGCTATCGAGGCTTTGCGCCGCATGAAAGCCAATAAAGATATTTATTTGGCCGCGACGCATGCGGTTTTTTCCGATCCGGCCGCTGACCCCCAGCGGCACGGAGCCTTAGCATCGGCAATGGAGAGATTCAAAAGGGCTGGATTTAAGGAAGTGGTGGTTTCCAATTCTATTCCGATTTCCGACAAAAAAAAATTTAAAGGGTTACAGATTTTGTCGGTGGCTCCACTTTTAGCAAAAATAATAAAAAATGTGCATGAGGCGAAATCCGTGACTACGGCGATGATTGGTTAGGGTTTCAGAATTATCAATTAATAATTTGGCATTATGCTTGGAGATAAGGCAAAAAAACTGGTTTTTATTGGTAGCGATCACGCAGGTTTTAAGGAAAAAGATGTTTTGCATAAACATTTGCTGGAAAGAGGTTTTGACGTGACGGATTTGGGAACTTTTACGGAAGAATCTTGCGACTATCCGGATATCGCGCGGGAGGTGGGGGAAAAAGTAAGGGAGCACAAGGGCGCTTTCGGCGTGCTTATTTGTGGTAGCGGTATTGGTATGTGCATGGCGGCGAATAAAATTCAGACTGTTAGAGCTGCGGTGGCCAATGACGAAAGTACGGCCGCGCTTTCCAGAGTACATAACGATGCGAATGTTTTGTGCATGGGGTCGAGAGTTATAAAGGTCGAACTTATGGTAAAAATTGCCGACAAATTTTTTGCTACGGATTTTGAAAAGGATGAAGAACGACGTGTGCGCAGGGTCAACAAACTTGATGAAATGTAATTTTTTAAAATGGCTAAAAAAGTACAAATTGCCCCTTCGATTTTGTCGGCCGATTTCGGCAAATTGAGTGCGGAAATTGCCGAAGTGCAGCCGTTTAGCGATCGTATTCATTTTGATGTGATGGATGGACATTTTGTGCCGAATATCAGTTTTGGCGCACCGATTTTGAAATGGGTGAAAACTAAATTGCCCATTGATGTGCATTTGATGATTGAGCGTCCGTGGCTTTATTTGGGGGATTTCGTGAAGGCCGGAGGCGATTTGATAATTGTGCATTCCGAAGTTTGCGCGAAGACCGGGAAAAATTCCCTGGTGAATGTTTTGAAAATAGTAAAGAGGTTGGGGGCAAAAACCGGAGTTTCCATTAAGCCAAAAACTTCGGTAGAGACTTTGGTGAAGCAATTAGGCAAAAAATGGTTAAGCCATTTAGATCAAATTTTAATTATGACGGTGGAGCCGGGCTTTGGTGGCCAGTCTTTCATGCCGAAGATGGTTGGAAAAATCGGGCAGTTAAGAAAAATGGGCTTCAAGGGAGATATCGCCATTGATGGTGGAATAAATGCGAAGACCGGAAAAGTCTGTGTTGAAGCGGGCGCGGATATTCTGATTGCTGGAAATTATATCTTTGGGGCTAAGGATAGGGTGAAGGCGGTGAAAAGTTTGAGATAGGCAAAAGAGTTGACTGATATAGCTTTATTGTTGTATAGTTGTTTCCTTTTGTTTATTTATGCCAAAAGAGATTAATCATGATGGGTTTAAAAGTGGACGCTTGACTATTAGTGTATTGGAAGAAACTCTGGGTGTTTCCAGAATTGATATTCCAAGGTCTTTTCGTGATTGCTGTAATCAAGTTGTAGCCGTTGTTGACAAGGAAAGATTCGATCAGGGTAAAACAGTTCTTAGCTCTGATGAAAGAATTATTTTGATTAACGAGATGTACAGGACCTATCTTGAGCACAAAGGTCGTATCAGAAATGACGGATCGGGCTATTTTGAGAATCATTTGGTTGGAGCTACAAAAATACTGGTTGAGCTGGAGGGGATGGTTGGTTTACCGATAATTTTGGCAACTTTGAAACATGATAATGTTGAGGATTTAATAGATAAGCAAAAGTTGGATAAGGCTAGAAGTGAAGCTGGAAAGAATTTTGATGAAAGAAACGCAGAAGGCAAAAATACTCCGAATTTTGGAGTAAGAAGAAATAAAGTTGTTGATAGAGCGGTGGAAAGGTTAAAAGATGAGGAAGAAAGAAGATTATTGGAAGGGTTGATTAAACTGGATCTTTATCGTCAAAAATTGACCGGTGATATTCCGGACGGAAGACTTGAACAAATTGTAGGCACTGTTCAAACCTTGGTTAGAGGCGTAACCAAATTTAGAAAGGCTAAAAGAGAGACAACGGCCGAGGCTACTTTTAAGCGACTTTTGGAAGTGGCTTTGGATGCCGTTAGGACAATTTATGTTAAATTGGCTGATCGTGCACACAACACTAAAACTATTAGTGGTCATAAAAATGAATCGATGAGAGGGTTAATAATGGAGGAGACAGAAGTACAATATTTATCATTGGCCAGGGTTCTCAAGATACGTAAAATGGTTGAATTTTTTGTGGAACAGTGTTGTCAGTTTTTTAATCCCAACTTGTTGAGAGATTTCAATGCTTTGGCCGTGGAGCGTAGAAGTAATCTTGGTAAGGGAAAGCGTAGAAAAATACTTAATGATGTTGCCGGGTTGCCACGAAATGAGGATTCAAAATTTAAGATTGGTAACGTAAAATTTTTAGGCTTGGGTTTGGCAAACTATATAGGGTCTGTGGATAAGTCTTTTAAGGATATGGTTATGGATGATTTGGAAGTCAGTCCTTTTGATCCGATGCAAGAGATTTTGGTTACAATTGAATTGAATGACCCAAAACAAAGGTTAGAGGCATTAAATCAAGCTGTTCTTGCTATTGAAGCTAAATTTGCTTCTGCTGATAAGGCTCAATTTTCCAGAAGTATTGCTCCCTCCAGTGATCCGGATAATATCATGGGAATGACGGCGGTGTGCTATAATCCGGCGTTTGGACATTTAAAATTTAGAATTAATGATAAAATTTCAGAGGCGCGATCGAAACGTGGTGTTTTGGCTGAAGCTCGTTCACAGTCGACTCCCAGTGATGTGAGAATGATGATTAGTGCAATTTTGAACAAAGCTTTGAGAGGTTTTCATGGAGAAATTGGTGTAAAGCAGTTGGCAGGAAGTGAGTTATTGCGGCCAAGAATTACAGTGATGACTCCTCTCGGTGAAACCATACGTTTGCCCGTAAACTCCACCGGCTTGGATTTTGCCGCCGCAGTTCATGGCGATTTGCTTATTAAGATGAATGGGTTATTGATGATACCAAATATGACTTCTATGGAATTACCGGAAGAAGTTGATCCTTTTAAACCTTTGCAAGATGAAAGGGTTTATATAGTTTTAACTAGTAATGAAGAGAGCAAGGTGAGTCCAGAGTGGCTTTTGTTCAGCAATACTGTTGCTTCCGCGGCAATAAGGGGACATTTATCTAAAATGCCTGATTTGCAGCGCAGAGGTAAGGAATACATGGATAGGGTTTCTGAGCTTTTTAATATTCAACCTGGTAAATTGTTATGGGTGATACATAGAAAATATGATAAAAAAAATGACTTGCAGATTTTGGAAGATGTTGCCAGGGGAACGGTTAATCCTGTTCTTGTGTTGTCCGAGTACCTTGAATTTAGAAATAAGCGCTGGATGGATAATGTTAAAAACTGGAAAAGTTGGAGAGAATTGGTGTCTCAAGGTGTTGATAGGGCAGAAATAGAAAGACAGATTGCCGAAAAACTTGTTCCAATTTCGAAATGGGAAGTTGAGGCGGAGGTTTCCGAGGAAGCAGGAAGTTTAAGCGCTTTTAGTCAAGAATTTAGTTCACAAGTAGGTATAAAAATTGATCAATTGGGTCATACTCCTGGTCGTGATGGCAGGCCCGGTAAACTTACTTTGGTTTTTGATTTGGATGAAAATAAAATAGGTATTTATGAATTTTTTGTAAAATTGGTGAAACTTAATTTTAAATACAAAACACGAATTACTAGTCCAATTGTTGATAAGTTGGCTGATCTGGTGCGCCCGACAGGATTCGAACCTGTGACCCCCAGCTCCGCAAGCTGATGCTCTATCCATCTGAGCTACGAGCGCATGTGGAAAAATAGTAATAGAAAAGCCATTTTTAGGCAAGCCTGCTAGATCTTTTGGAAGATTTTGATAGTTTCTTGGTGAATTTTGCCGTTGCTGGCGAAAATGTCTTTGCCGAAGAGATCAATCTGATTACCGTTGGTGTCGGTGACGGTGCCGCCGGCTTCTTCTACAATCAGCGCTCCGGCCGCGATGTCCCAGGGTTTCATATCAAACTCCCAATAGCCGTCGAAGCGTCCCGCAGCGACGTAGCAGAGATCGAGAGAGGCCGCGCCAAGGCGGCGAATGGCCTGGCAGCGGGGCATCATGGTGGTGAAATAGGGGAGATTTTGGGCGGCCGTTTCTTGTATAAAGCCGGTGGCGAAAAGGGCGTGGTCGACTTTCGGTGTTTTGGTCACGTGGATTTTTTTGCCGTTGAGGTAGGCGCCGTGGTCTTTTGAGGCGTAGAAAATTTCGTCCATGGCCGGTGCGTTGACCACTCCGACAATTAGTTCACCGACGAGGTATTCAAAATTTTTCGAATTTTCTTTATTAGTGGTTTTGAAAAGGCCGATGGAAATGCCGAATTCCTTTAGTTGATGCGCGTAATTCGTGGTGCCGTCAATGGGGTCGACGATCCAGATGTATTTGGCGTTGGCATAATTTTTGATTGAAGTTTTGTGGATGAAGCTTGATTCCTCTCCGATCACGGCGTGATCCGGATGGGCCTTCATAATTTCGGCGATGATCAGTTTTTCACAGGCTTTGTCGGCGTTGGTTACCAGATCATTTTTCGATTTTTCTTCGATTTGGAGGCCTTTTTTTTGGTAAGCCAGCGCTAGTTTTCCGGCTTTTTTGGCGGTTTTGATGGCGAATTTCAGCAGGTCATGATACATATTTTGATCATAACCTAGTTTGGATTTAATGTGAACAGGGACTTGACTCTCTTGGGCATTATGGTATAATAATAATCGGAGTTAAGGCAGCGTAGTCATTTGGGGGGCTGTTTTTTGAATTTTTCCTTCATTTTTTTGCAAAAAATAATCCAGTCATCCACATGGAAATTGAACCCAAAATTGTTCAAAGGCCGAGCAATTTCCAACGGAGATTTTCCATTA